>JAFPBC010000091.1 GCA_017390595.1 Selenomonadales bacterium
AATTATGGAAGGAAGCACACGCCGGAAGAGCGGGCGCTGATGTCGCAGAAACAGAAGGAATACTTTAAAACACACCATAGTGCTCGCTATGGGTGCACACGAACAATCGAATCAAGACAAAAACAGTCCGAGGCGCGTAAAACCAGCGAAAAGGCACAGGCTGCAATCTTGGTTTTGAACAAATCTAAATCAAAGGCGGTGCGGTGTGTAGAGACTGGAGCTGTTTATCCTTCTACGCATGAGGTTTCCCGCTTGTTTAACTACGGACAAGGTAATATTGCAGCCGCTTGCCGTGGTGTATACAAGCAGGCTTATGGCTTTCATTGGGAATATGTATGAATTACATAGACTCATATCTTGAAGGAATCAGAAACGGTTCGGTTATCGTCGGGCGATGGATACGGCTGCTTTATGAATACATTGCTGACGGTCTGAACGATGGGGCGTTCTATTTTAACCAGAACAAGGCTGATGAGGTGATTAACTTCATCGAAAGCCATTGTTACCATACTGAGGGCCCATTAGCGCCAAATCAGTTAAAACTTGAATTGTGGCAGAAGGCAGCGCTCTCCGTAATGTACGGAATCGTTGATGAGTCTGACAAGCGCGTCTTCAGAGAAATTCTTTTCGTGATGGCACGAAAAAACGGAAAGTCGTTGTTCGCTTCGTCAGTTGCGAAGTATGAATGGCAAAAAGGCGGATATGGAGCAAGAATTTTTTGCATTGCTCCGAAACTTGACCAAACCGCTATTATATACGATTCGATATGGAACCAGACGACGCTGGATCCCGAATACAAGGCCTTATAGGCAGCAGTACAGGAGGGCATCAAGTACCATGAGCGGAAAACCGTTGACGACTCAGACCTTCCGAAGCACAGAATGACGGATTTGTACATTTCGTCGTCAAACAGCACGGTTAAGAAGATAGCCTTTTCTGATCGTAAGTCAGATGGCTTTAACCCGTCGTTAACCATCTGCGATGAGATAGCTTCATGGGTTGGAGACAAGGGGCTTAAACAATACGAAGTAATGAAGAGCGCTATGGGTGCGAGAGAGATGGGCGAGAACCCGCCTTTTCTTTTGTCTTGCACCACTTCCGGCTATGTCAGCGACGGGGTGTACGATGAATTAATCAAGCGTTCGACGCGGTTTCTATTAGGCGATAGCAAGGAAAAACGGCTATTGCCTTTTTTATACATGATCGACGATATCGACAAATGGGACGATATTGAAGAGCTTCACAAGTCCAACCCGAATTTAGGCGTGTCGGTATCGGTCGACTATTTGAAAGAGGAGATTGCGGTTGCGGAGGGCTCTTTGAGCAAACGTGCAGAGTTCATTTGCAAATACGCTTGCCTCAAGCAAAATTCAAGCCTCGCATGGCTCCCGGCGAACGTCGTAGAACGCGCAAGCGGCGTATCGCTCAAACTTGAAGACTTCCGTAACAGCTACTGCGTCGCCGGGATCGACTTATCTCAGACGCGAGATCTGACGGCCTGCACGGCAGTGATCGAGAAGGACGGTGAGCTTTATGTCTTCGCACAGTTCTTCCTCCCGACGGAAAAAGTCGACGAAGCAACGGCACGGGACGGCGTTCCTTATAATATTTATCTTCAGCGCGGTCTGCTTACTGCCAGCGGTGATAACTTCGTGGACTATCACGATTGTTTTAATTGGTTTGTACGTCTGGTGGAAGAGTTCCAGATCTTCCCGCTGAAAGTGGGCTACGACCGATACAGCGCACAGTACCTGATCCAGGACATGGAGTCTTACGGCTTCCAGTGCGACGACGTCTTCCAGGGTGAAAACCTTTACGGGGTCATCCAGGAGACGCAGGGCTTGCTGGAGGACGGTCGGATCCATATCGGAGACAACGATCTGCTGAAAGCACACTTGCTTAATTCAGCGATAAAAATGAGCAACGAGCGCGGGCGCGGCAAGCTGGTCAAGCTGAGTCCGCAGCTGCATATAGATGGCACGGCGGCACTTCTTGACGCGATGACCGTGCGACAGAAGTGGTTCGCCGAGATCGGGGAACAGCTGAAAAACGAGGGATAGAAAAAAATGGGATTATTTGATCTTATCTTCAAAAACAGGCCAGCTCCGGTCGGAAAATACGAAGGTGCGTATAAGCTGTTGGAAAGCTACAGGCCTACGTTCACGCGTTTCGGCGGTGACATCTATGAATCAGAGCTGATCCGGGCGGCGATCAATGCAAGGGCGACGCATATCAGCAAACTGAAGGTCGAAATGATGGGCACGGCGCGGCCGGCGCTTCAGAACAAAATGAAGCACGGCCCGAACCAGATACAGACATGGTCGCAGTTCATGTATCGGCTGTCGACGATCCTGGACGTCCACAACACAGCGTTTATAGTTCCGATCTACGACGAGTACGGTGAGCCGTCAGGCGTGTTCACTCCGCTTCCGAGGAAATGCACGATCGTGCAATACAACAACGTGCCGTACCTTGTGTACGAGTTCCAGTGGGGCGAGAAGGCTGCCATCGAGCTTGATTATTGCGGAGTCATGACGAAGTTCCAGTACAGGAACGACATCTTCGGAGAAAGCAACGACGCGTTGTTCCCGACTATGGACCTGATACATATTGTTGACCAGGGCATCGAGGAAGGCGTTAAGTCGGCTGCTACATATCGCTTCATGGCACAGGTCGGCAACTTCACAAAGACCGAAGATCTGGCGAAAGAACGGATGCGGTTCTCGAAGAAGAACTTCAGCCGAGAGGCGGAGGGCGGCGGCCTGCT
>JAFPBC010000092.1 GCA_017390595.1 Selenomonadales bacterium
AGGCTTGCAATGGCTTTGGCGCGAATGTTTGAGCGAAGCGAGTTTCGCAGCCACATGGAGAGCCAAGTGCCTGTTTGCTCGCAAACCGTACGACGAGGCTGTCTTTCTTTGGTTCGTTTCTTTGGACAGCAAAGAAATGAACACAAAAAAGGGTGATTTCTTACTGTTTCTATTGAGGAGGACGAAAAGTAATGAGAAAGGGAAGAGTAAGCGATAGTGAAACCGACTGGCTAGACGCGGACCGACTATACGCACGATAAGAAAAAGAAAACACGCCCTGCGTCCCACGCCCCTTCCCGCGCATACAAAAAGAGCACCCCCGCACATGGGAGCGCCCTTTATCATCATTCGTTGAAGTTAAGTTTTTCGGCAACCGCTTTGCCGTCTTTTACTTTGACGGTGACGGTGTACTGCATCTTATCTTTGAGCGATTCGACCTCGAGGTGGCGACGGTCTTCGTCATCGAGGTAGTAGAGCGAGAACGGATACGTAAGATATGCCTCACCGCCGCGGATGTCGTAGACTTCGGCTGTGATATAGTCATGTCCTTCGGGGACGGAAGCACGCACTTCGATGACGCGCGCAAGGCCGAGCTTGGACTTATCGAGGATGGCATAGACGGTATCGCCGCGTTTCATATGCGAGCGGTACGGGCCGTGGTCTTCTTCGATATTGAGATACGCATAACTGCCGTGGCGGATGTCTGTGGCCTCGGTCGCTTTGAGTGCGAAACGGTAGGTATCGCCTTCGGTAAGGACGCTGTTGTACGCCCCTGCCAGATAGAGAGGAACAGCAAGCTGAAGGAGTGCAAGCGCGATGAAAAGCACCGTCTTACTGCGGAGGATACTATTCTCTGTCAGCGTCTGCATTACGCTCAGGTTCGTCAGCTTTTGCACGATCGTCTGTTTCGACGACGCGGAGGACGGGTCTTGCGGGTCTGTCGTCTGCATTGGTTTGACCATTGTCAGATGCGACTTTTTGCGTTTCTCTTTCCACGCTTTCCACTTGTTTAACAGCGGTAATTTCATGGCTCGTCGCACCTCCTTTCTGTTTTCTCATACGATAATTGACGCCGAAGAACACGACGCCGAGCACGATATAGAGTATGCCGCGCACCAAGAAATTCATATCGACGTCAAAGAGACGCGCGACGATCAGTGCTGTGATAAGAAGCATACCAACGTTGAATATGCTGACTTGCTGGCGCACATAACCGCGCACCATAAGATAGATGCCGACGATGATGAGATATGCGTTCATGATACCGACAGCGAGCCAGTCGGGCATACCGCAGAGCCACAGAAGGCTCGTAAAACCGACGATCGGTACGGCAAGTGCCGAGAAGCGCGCCAAGAGATCACCGCGCATACGGCGGCTGTTCTGCCACACGCTGAAGAGCGCGATGGCGAACATCACGGCAAACACGATGACAGGCGTACTGCCCGAGGCATCGCTCGAATGGTGCCAGAGGTTGTAGAACGTCAAGAGGAACATACAGAAGAGCGAGCCTGTGAACCCGAGCGAGAAGAGCGGTCTGTTCCACAGCTCGTCCGCACGGTTGAGCTCGACGCCGAGCGCCGACATCCGATAGAAGAACAGCGCCATGATCTGCACGGCAAGGTCGCCGAAATACGGACGAAGACAAACGAGGAACGATGTCACGAGACCGATAACGATCATCCAGGTCAGCACGTGGAATCCGCTCGTCTCGTTCTCTTCGAATCGTCGCTGAAGCGGTATGAGCATCAGCAAAAGCGGCCACGAGAACCAGATGTACCACGCGTCATGCGCCTGCGTGAGCCAGATGAAGAACAGCACGGCATACGCAAAGACGGGCGATGCGGTCTCCGTCAAAAAGGCGATGGGCAAGATGAGCACCATCCAGACACCGAACAGCCACGAGGTGTCGATACCGAGATAGAACGTCTGCCCCATCAAGATGAGCGCTCCGCCGACCATCAACGATAAGAAAAGCGCCACCCCTTCGCGATATCGGGCGAATCGTTCGATGTGCATCGTAGCCAGCGTCGCCCCCTGCGATACAAGGAGGAGTACGACCATGCTCGTCAGACGAACACCGCGAGACAGCGCGTCCCAATTGTGCGCGAGTACAAGAAGCACCCCGATCGCGATCAGGATCGCCCCCAGCGCGCTGAACGTACGCTGAAACGTCATAGGTAATATCTGTTGTTCCGGATACTCGGCAAGGATACGCTCTGCCTGCGAAGAAGTGATGATATCCTTCTCCACCCACTTCGCGGCCTGTTCCTTCAGCCAAGTCTGATGTGATTTTTTCATGAGGATTCTCCTTAAAATATGGTATACAGGAAATAATATTTAAACATAAATTATCAATAAATCCAATCGTATCTCCTTCTCAACTATGCCAAAACTTCCATCGGCGCAACCATCGCCTTTGAAAAAGGAATTGAGTGATGGCAGTAGACAGCAGTCCTTTTTCAAGAGCGATGCAGTTTCTTTGTAACTTTCTCGCTAACGAACGTCGAAGAAGTCGAGCGTAGCGATGACTGATTCGGAACGGTAGTTGTGTACACCGTGATGCTGACAAAGAAAGTTAAAGAGAAGGAAGATGCTATCTGCTGTGAAAAGGAA
>JAFPBC010000093.1 GCA_017390595.1 Selenomonadales bacterium
CTATCGTGCATCGCGCTATGGCAAAGGTGATGCCGATTACGTGAACTGTCCGTTCAACGAAGAAGAATACAAAGCCTTCTGGGAAGCGCTTACCACAGCGGAAGAAGCGCCGACCAAAGATTTTGAAAAACAGATTTTCTTCGAAGGTTGTATGCCGATCGAAGTCATGGCCAAACGCGGCATCGACACGATGCGCTACGGCCCGATGAAACCTGTCGGTCTCGACCATCCCGAAACAGGTGCGAAAGCCTACGCTGTCGTACAGCTTCGCCAAGACAATGCGGCGGCGACGCTCTATAACATCGTCGGATTCCAGACGCATCTGAAATGGCCCGAACAACAGCGTGTATTCCGCATGATACCGGGCCTTGAGAACGCAGAGTTCGTCCGCCTCGGTGTGATGCATCGAAACACGTACATCCATTCGCCGAAAGTCCTCTGTGAAACGCTTCAGCTCAAAGGTCGCCCGCGTCTCTTCTTCGCAGGGCAGATCACAGGTGTAGAAGGGTACGTCGAATCAGCCGCATCGGGTCTCATGGCGGGTATCAATGCCGCAAGACTGGCGCGCGGCGAAGAGCCGCTCATCTTCCCCGAAGATACGGCACACGGAGCGCTCAGCCACTATATCACGCACGCGGAAGGCAAGAACTTCCAGCCGATGAACGTCAATTTCGGGCTCTTGCCCCCGCTCGGACAAAAGATCCGCGACAAAAAAGTGAAGAACAAAATGATCGCCGATCGTGCGCTCGAATCCCTGGAAAAATTCAAAGTTTTTCGACAATAGCTTGCATATAATCTGAATTTTATGGTAATATAGAATATATAGTAATGTGGGCGATTTGTTGTTGAGAACAGATATCTGAATATAGATCGATAAAAATGATGAGGTCGCCTGCAAAAAAAGACAGGAACAATGATATGACATTGCTCGTGTTTGACTTGTGGGTGACCTCTTTTTGTATTTGGGGCGCATAGTCAAACGGCAGACAGAATAGATGTAAAACCGAGAATCGTTGTTGTCAGTGAGGAGAATGGAGGTATTGCAGGATGTTTCATGCAACTACGATCGTTGCAGTAAAACAGAACGGTGTATCTGCGATCGCAGGTGATGGTCAGGTAACGTTCGGTGGAAATACAGTCATGAAGCACAAAGCCAAAAAAGTGCGTCGATTGTATCATGGTAAGATATTGGCAGGCTTTGCAGGCTCGGTAGCCGACGCGTTTACGCTGTTCGGTAAATTCGAAACGAAATTGGAAGAGTACAACGGGAATCTGGTGCGTTCTGCGGTAGAGCTTGCCAAAGAATGGCGTACAGACCGCGTTTTGCGTAACTTGGAAGCGCTTCTTATCGTAATGGATCAAGAAAAAATGCTTGTCGTATCGGGAAACGGTGAAGTCATCGAGCCTGACGACAATATCGCGGCCATCGGTTCGGGCGGCTCGTTTGCTTTGAGCGCGGCGCGCGCTCTTGTCAAGCATTCTGACTTGTCGGCGGAAGAGATCGTCAAAGAGTCTCTTGATATTGCGGCCGATATCTGCATTTATACGAATCACAATATTACGGTAGAAGTGTTGTAGGAACGGGGGAATCAGTTTGAGCGAATTAACACCGAGACAGATCGTTCGGGAGTTGGATAAATATATCGTCGGGCAGGCACAGGCGAAAAAGTCTGTTGCCGTTGCGCTTCGCAATCGTTGGAGAAGCAAACAGCTCAGCGAAGAACTAAAAGAAGAGATCATTCCGAAAAACATCTTGATGATCGGGCCGACAGGCGTCGGTAAGACGGAGATCGCCAGACGATTGGCAAAACTCGTCAACGCGCCGTTCATCAAAGTCGAAGCAACAAAATTCACCGAAGTCGGCTATGTCGGCCGTGATGTGGAATCGATGATACGCGACCTCGTGGAAACGTCGATCCGTATGGTGAAACTGAATAAGATGCAGGCAGTCGAAGGCAAAGCGCAGGAGCTTGCGAATGAACGCATCATCCATTGCTTCTTGCCGCCGACGAAAAAAGAGACGGCACCGAATCCGTTTGAGATGATATTCCAAACGGCGAATATGCCGACCGAGACGCCCGCGGAAACGAGCGAAACGGAAGAAAAGCAGCAGCCTGCAGGCTACAAATGGTGGAAAAAACGTCTCGACAACGGAGAGCTCGAAGACGAACTTGTAGAAATTACCGTAGAAGACGGCGGTGGGCCGATGATCGGTATGTTCGGATCGGGCAATATGGAAGAGATGGGCATGAATATCCAGGACATGATCGGGAATATCTTGCCGAAGAAACAGAAAAAAAGAAAAGTACCTGTTAAACAGGCACGTAAGATATTTGCACAGGAAGAAGCGCAGAAACTCATCGACATGGACGATGTTACGACAGAAGCCGTAGCACTTGCCGAACGTTCGGGTATCATCTTCCTCGATGAGATCGACAAGGTCGCGGGCAGAGGCGGTCAGTCGGGCCCTGATGTATCGCGTGAAGGTGTTCAGCGTGACATCTTGCCGATCGTCGAAGGTTCGACGGTCATGACGAAATACGGTCCCTTAAAAACGGATCACATCCTCTTTATCGCGGCGGGCGCGTTCCATGTATCGAAACCGTCCGATCTCATTCCGGAACTGCAGGGTCGATTCCCGATCCGCGTGGAATTGACGAATCTCTCAAAAGAGGATTTCTGCCGTATCCTGACGGAACCGACGAACGCACTTCTAAAACAGTATCGCGAACTGCTCGCAACGGAAGGCGTTACGATCACCTTTACGGACGATGCCATAGATGAGCTGGCGGATATCGCTTGTCGCGTCAATACCGAGACGGAGAATATCGGCGCGCGCAGACTCCATACGATACTCGAAAAGCTCTTGGAGGATCTGGCTTTTGACGCACCTGATATTGAAGAAAAAGAAGTCGTGATCGATCGCGCGTATGTGAGCACGAAGCTGTCTCATATCGTCGTGGATCAAGACTTGAGTCATTTTATCTTGTAAATAATTTAAATAACAATACAGAAAGCGGGTTGGGAACATGATCGAAATATTGGAAGGGACACGAAAAATCAACAAACTTCTCCACAAAGCCGAAAAAATGAATTATAACGAGATATCCGCTGTGCTTGGCAACGTGATGGAAGCAAACCTTTACATCATGGATCGTGACGGTAAGGTGCTTGGGTATGCGCTTCAAGACGGTTTTGAATGCGACTTGATGATCGATCTCGTGATCAAGGTGGGCAATTTCCCCGAACGATATGTTGAATGGTTGATGTCGGTTTCGGAAACGCTTCCGAATACGACGCTCAAGGGTGGTATGTGTACGTTCGAGCGTTCGAAAGAATGTTTGTTCAGAGACAAATTTACGACGATCGTACCGATCTACGGTGCGGGCGAACGCATCGGTACGCTGATCGTTGCGAAATTCAACAAAGAATTCGAAACACCTGATCTCATTTTGGCAGAGTACGGTGCGACTGTTGTCGGTATGGAGCTTCTTCGCGACCGCAGTGAAAAGAAAGAAGAAGAAACGCGCAAAAAAGCAACGGTGCAGGTTGCTCTTGCAACGCTCTCTTACTCCGAAATGGAAGCAGTCGTTCATATCCTCAATGAATTGGGCGGTAACGAAGGTCTTCTCGTTGCGAGCAAGATCGCCGATCGCGTCGGTATCACGCGTTCGGTCATCGTCAATGCGCTCCGCAAATTCGAAAGTGCGGGCGTCATCGAATCGAAATCGCTCGGCATGAAAGGTACATATATTCGTGTACTGAATGAGTGGCTCATGGACGAGCTTCGTAAGACGAAAAAATAAGTAACAGACCCCTCCGAAAGCGTGAAAAAATCTGCTTCGGAGGGGATTTTATTTGCAAAAAAAGATTGATTCGAAAGGGTCCGTGTGATATAATATACAGCGGTGTAAAGAAAACGCACGCCACTTCAATCCCGACCTGTGCCCATCGTGGTGGACGCGGGATATGCGAATGGCGGAGGAAAAAACAGGAGGTGCACCAAAATGGCAGTAATTTCTATGAAACAACTTTTGGAAGCTGGTGTTCATTTCGGACATCAGACGAGAAGATGGAACCCGAAAATGGCTCCGTACATCTTCACGGAACGCAATGGCATCTACATCATCGACCTTCAGAAAACGGTTAAAAAAGTAGATGAAGCGTACAACTTCGTTCGCGAAGTAGCAGGCGAAGGCAAAACGATCCTTTTCGTAGGTACGAAAAAACAGGCTCAGGAAGCAGTTAAAGAAGAAGCACTCCGTTGCGATATGTTCTATGTAAACGAACGTTGGCTCGGCGGCATGCTCACGAACTTCCAGACGATCCAGAAACGTATCAATCGTCTTCGTGAACTCGAAAAAATGGAAGCTGAAAACGTATTCGACGTATTGCCGAAAAAAGAAGTAATCTTGCTTCGTCAGGAAATGACGAAATTGCAGAAATTCCTCGGCGGTATCAAAGATATGCAGAAATTGCCGGGCGCTCTCTTCATCATCGACCCGCGCAAAGAACGCATCGCTGTTGCAGAAGCTAAAAAATTGGGTATTCCCATCGTAGCGATCGTTGACACGAACTGCGATCCGGACGAAATCGACCATGTTATCCCGGGTAACGATGACGCTATCCGTGCCGTTAAACTCTTGACGGGTAAAATGGCTGACGCTGTTATCGAAGGCCGTCAGGGCGAACAGCTCGAAGAAGCTGCTGAAGCAGTAGAAGCAGTAGAAGAAGCTGCAGAATAATAATCGGATAAGTGAAAAAGGTAAGGCATCCGTCTTACCTTTTCTCAATCATACGATACGATAATTATAGGAGGCAATTTTCATGAGCATTACAGCAGGTATGGTAAAAGAATTGCGTGAACGTACTGGCGCAGGCATGATGGACTGCAAAAAAGCATTGACGCAGACGAATGGTGACATGGATAAAGCAATCGACTTCCTTCGTGAAAAAGGTTTGGCAGCAGCTGCTAAAAAAGCAAGCCGTGTTGCAGCTGAAGGTGTTGTTGCATCCTACATCAGCGAAGACAATAAAGTCGGTGTAATCGTAGAGATCAACTGCGAAACTGACTTCGTTGCAAAAACGGATAACTTCCAGACGATGGTAAGCGCTATTTCCGCTCACATCGCTAAAACGGCTCCGGCTGATCTTGATGCACTCAACGCATCCGAGATCGAAGCAGGTAAAACGGTTAACGCATTGGTAACGGAAAGCATCGCAAAAATCGGCGAAAACATTTCTCTTCGTCGTTTCGCTCGTTACGAAGTTGAAGAAGGTTTGGTTTCCGCTTACATCCATGCAGGCGGCAAAATCGGCGTTCTCGTTAACTTGAAAGGCGGCAACGCTGAACTCGGCAAAGACATCGCTATGCACGTTGCAGCTGCAAACCCGAGCTACTTGAATCGTGAACAGGTTCCGACGGCTGAACTCGAACACGAAAAAGCTGTTCTCTCCGAACAGGCTCGTAACGAAGGCAAACCGGAAAAAATCATTGAAAAAATGGTTACCGGCCGCATTCAGAAATACTACAAAGAAGTATGCTTGCTCGATCAAGAGTTCGTTAAAGATCCGGACTTCACGATCGCTAAATTGGTTGCTGCTAACAACGCTGAGATCGTTGAATTCGCACGCTTCCAGTTGGGTGAAGGCATCGAAAAAAGACAGGATGACTTCGTTGCTGAAGTTATGGCTGCCGCTAAAGGTTGATAACCGACATAAGATCCGCAAACAAGAAATTGTTTGCGGATTTTTTTATTGCGCAGAAGATCGTTTGGATGAAGCGGACGTTAATGATATGATAGGAAAATTTTATGTAAAAATGAACTGATTATCTTGCCGTTTTGCTTGCCGAAGGAGGCTGTTTTGTGATATAAAAATAAGAGGGATTTTTTATACGAGGCATAAGATAGATGTGTGTTTTTCCTTGAAAAAAAGAGGAAACGGAGTGCTCGTGTAGAAATAATATAGGAATAGATGAACGATGGAAGTGGAGGTCGTAATAGTGGCGGCACAAAGTAAATATAAACGTGTTGTTCTGAAATTGAGCGGGGAAGCACTTGCGGGCGAGAAAGGATTCGGTATCGATCCGCATGTGGTAGATGCCTTGGCGGCACAGATCCAAAAAGTAACGGAAAGTGGTCTTGAGGTCGCTGTCGTAAACGGTGGCGGTAACATTTGGCGTGGTCTTTCGGGCAGCTCGAAAGGTATGGATCGTGCGACGGCCGATTATATGGGGATGCTCGCAACGGTCATCAACTCGCTTGCGCTTCAAGATGCGCTCGAAAATCGCGGTGTAGCAACGCGCGTACAGACAGCGATCGAGATGCGTCAGGTAGCGGAACCGTACATTCGTCGTAAAGCGATCCGTCATATGGAAAAAGAACGTGTTGTTATTTTCGCGGCGGGTACAGGTAATCCGTACTTCTCGACAGATACGACGGCTGCGCTCCGTGCGGCTGAGATCGAAGCGGATGCGATCCTCATGGCGAAAAAAGGCGTTGACGGTGTATATGACAGCGATCCGCGCACGAATCCGGATGCGAAGAAGTTCGATCGTTTGAACTATCTCGATGTTATCCAGAAGAAATTGGCTGTAATGGATTCGACTGCTATCAGCTTGTGTATGGATAATAATATTCCGATCATTGTATTTAATATCGATGGTGAAGACAATATTTATCGTGTTGCGCTCGGTGAAGAGATCGGCACGGTCGTAGGAGGAAAATAAATGGCTGTTAAAGAGATTTTTGCATCGCATGAAGATAAGATGAAAAAGACGATCGACGCGCTCCGTCGTGAGTTCGCTTCGATCCGTACGGGTCGTGCAACACCTGCACTTCTCGACAAAATTATGGTAGACTACTACGGTACGCCGTCGCCGATCAACCAGGTTGCGAACATCAGTGTTCCGGAACCGCGTATGATCACGATCCAGCCGTGGGAAAGAAACATGATCGGCGATATCGAACGCGCTATCATGAAATCCGACCTTGGTCTCAATCCTGTCAATGACGGTACGATGATCCGCTTGTCGATCCCGCAGTTGACGAAAGAACGTCGTCAAGAGATCGTAAAAGTCGTTCACAAAAAAACGGAAGAAGGCCGTGTAGGTATCCGTAATATCCGTCGTGATGCGATCGACGCGCTCAAAAAACTTGAGAAAACGAAAGAGATCTCGGAAGATGAACTCAAAAAAGCACAAGACGATATGCAGAAATTGACGGACAAGTATATCAAAGAAGCTGACAAAGTAATGGCAGCAAAAGAAAAAGAAGTTATGGAAGTATAATGGCTGACTGTAACTATCTTGGCTGTGAATGGTCGCTCGTAGAGCCGAAGCTCAAAGAGAGCGGTGCAAACTATGATGTGGTCAAAACAGATGCGATTTCCAGGTATTTTCGCTTGGATTCCGAGCGATTATATATTGTGCGACAGACGGTAGAGGCCGATGGTCGATATCTGTTTGTCGTGGCTTCCAAAATGAGAAAGGAGGTGTAAGAACATGGCTTACAAAATCAATGATGAATGCGTTTCCTGCGGTGCTTGTGAAGCAACTTGCCCGGTTGGTGCAATTTCTGAAGGCGACGGTAAATATGTTATCTCTGAAGACTGTGTAGAATGCGGTGCTTGCGCTGCAGGCTGCCCGATGGGTGCGATTGAAGCTCCTTGATGAACCAGGCCCCCTCGCAAGAGGGGGTTTACTTTCTTATGAATTGAGCGGGGGATACGATATGTGGAGAAAATGGCTGGGGACTGCAAAACAAGATTCGGTCAATCTCTCTTTGGTTGAGCAAGTGAAACAAAAACCGATGCCGCAACATATTGCGATCATTATGGATGGTAACGGACGTTGGGCGAAAAAACGCGGTATGATGCGTAGTTTTGGTCATCGTGCTGGTGCTGACAGACTTCGTTCGATCGTGCGTACTGCGGCAGAACTTGGTGTGTCCGTTTTGACGACGTATGCGTTCTCGACAGAGAATTGGAAACGTCCGGCACAGGAAGTCGATTTTTTGATGAAGCTCTTTTGGGAATATCTCGACAACAATATTGAAGAGATGCACCAAAACCAAGTGAAGGTTCGTTTCATTGGAAAAACAGAAGAATTGTCGCCTGCCCTTTATGAAAAGATGATGGCGGCAGAGAAAAAAACTGCGAATAATACGGGGCTCGTGCTCAATCTTGCGGTCAATTACGGTGGTCGTGCGGAGATCGTATCGGCTGTGCAAAAGATCGCGCAGGAAGTAAAAGAAGGTACGCTCAGTGTAGAAGATATCACGGAAGAGGCGCTTTCCGACCGTATGTATACGGCAGGACTTCCCGATCCCGATCTGTTGATCCGTCCGAGCGGAGACCTTCGTATCAGTAATTTTTTGTTATGGCAATTAGCATATGCGGAATTTTGGTTTACAGGCATCAATTGGCCTGACTTTACCTCGGAAGTATTACTCGAGGCGATTTTGGAATATCAAAAACGTGATCGCAGATTCGGCGGTCTCAAAAATAAATAGACTGGGTGCAAAAATATGTTAGCTAAAAGAATCGTGACCGGTATAATCGGTATTATTGCGGCAGTCAGTGTGATCCATATCGGTGGATGGGCATTGGCGATGTCGGTATTGGTGTTGGCTATTTTGGCTTGGCAAGAATTTTGTCGGCTGTTTAAAAATAAACAAATAGAGATCCCGTACAAGACGGGACTTGTGACGATCGTGGCGTTTTTAACAGCTGCGTTCTTCGGGGGCATGACGGCGCTGTCGTATGTACTCCCTGTTGCAGTCTTGGCAGGGATCTGTCAGATGATCTTTTCGGACGAACGTCTCAATCCTGTTCGTATGTCGCTCTTTTCGACGGGTGTGCTCTATGTCGGCTACCTGTTCGCGTTCTTGCTTCTCCTTCGCGAGATGAGCACAGAGGTGCTCGCAACGCCGTTCGGTATGATGGAGATGGGCGAAGCGGCAGTATACTGGGCGTTCATTGGTACGTGGGCAAGCGATACGTTTGCTTTCTTTGTCGGTACGGGATTTAATAAGACGATCGGTACGCATAAGTTGTGTCCTGTCGTCAGCCCGGGTAAGAGCCTTGAGGGTGCGATCGGCGGGCTTATCGGTAGTATGATCTGTATGGCATACTTCGGCTCGCTGTTTGGATTCCCTGTTGTTGACGGTATCGTGCTCGGTTTCTTGGTAGGTATCGTAGCACCGCTCGGCGACTTGTGCGAGTCGTCGTACAAACGCTATACGGGAGTAAAAGATTCGGGTACCCTTTTGCCGGGTCACGGCGGTATCCTCGATCGTTTTGACAGTATTTTGTTCGTTGCTCCTATCGTATATATTTTTATGAATTTGTTTATCTTGTAAAAAATACGGCAGTAGAATGTGAGGCATATTATGCGTAAGATAGCTTTGCTTGGCAGTACAGGTTCGATCGGTAAACAGACACTTGACGTGGTGCGTAATCATCCCGACAGATTTTCGGTGGTGGCAATTACAGCGCACGGCAGTGACGAACTCTTGTTGCAGCAGATAGAAGAATTCCGTCCCGCGCTTGCTGTTCTTGTAGACGAAGAAGCGGCAGCACGATTGAAGGCGAAATATCACGGCGAGACAGAGATCCTTGCAGGAAAAGAAGCACTCCTTACGGCAGTCACGCTTCCCGAGGTAGACGTCGTTGTTACGGCGGTCGTTGGTTTCGCGGGACTTCGCCCGACCATTGCGGCGATCCGTGCGAAAAAAGATATCGCGCTTGCGAACAAAGAAACACTCGTTGCGGCAGGCGAGATTGTGATGCGTGAGGCAAAAGAAGCAGGCGTGGCTATCCTTCCTGTTGACAGCGAACACAGCGCGCTGTTCCAATGCTTGCAGGGCGAACCTGCCGAAGGCGTATCGAGACTGCTCCTTACGGCATCGGGTGGTCCGTTCCGCGGTTGGACGCGCGAGCAGTTGGCGAACGTAACGGTAGAAGACTGTCTCAAGCACCCGACATGGGCGATGGGACAGAAGATCACGATAGACTCGGCATCGCTTGCGAACAAGGGTCTCGAAGTTATCGAGGCAAAATGGCTCTACGGCGTTGACTACGATCAGATCGAAGTCGTCGTACATCCGCAGAGCATCGTTCACTCGATGATCGAGTATCAAGACGGCTCGGTC
>JAFPBC010000094.1 GCA_017390595.1 Selenomonadales bacterium
AGACTTCCGTCAGACGGTCGAAGCGTACTTAGAGCAGTTCGTTGCGGAAAAGACAGCCTCGGCAGGTATGCTCGGCGCGCTGTTCGGGATGTTCGCCAAAGCGAGCGGTACGGTCGATACGCACGATGCGTCTGTCAAGCTGTCGCGTGCCGTAGCCGTCTATCTCCGTGACGCGTCACAGGACGGACATATGACGAAGCTGTGGCTCACGGCAGAAGTCCGCACGCTCTTGGCGCGCATCGACGAAAAAGCCGTCATGGGCGCATATCTCGGCAATGACGCGGTGCGGAACGTACTCTGCTGTACGGCAAAAAAAGCAGTAGACGACAACCAAGACGCGATGAAAGCACTCTTCGTCGCGGAGGGCGTCCGTCTCTGGCAGATGCTCAAGCAAGATGAAGACTTCGTTACCGAACTGGAAGCACGTCTGAGATTGATGCTCTATCGCTTTATCGAAATGCGGCGCGACCTCATCGGTGAGGCGATATCGCGTACGCTCTGTGCGTACAGCGAAGACGAGATGCGTGCCTCCATCGAAGAAAAAGTCGGCGACGACCTCGAATGGATCCGATTAAACGGTGCGGTGCTCGGCGGTATCCTCGGACTGGTGCTGTTTATCGTGCTTTACGCGGGCGGTATCGTGCTCGGCTGATAGGGGCAAGAGGTGCATCGTTTGACAAAATATTGCCTTCCGCAAGCGGTATATTGATACGGATATCGGCATGATGAAGATGCTGAATAGGAATCATAAACAACTCAAATTTCGCATAAAATGGAAAATCGGACGGCGGACGATGCGAAATACATTTCTAATGAAGAAAAAAACGTCGAAAAAACATAAAAAAGGAGAGGAATGAAGCGGAAAAAGCAAGAATTTCGCAGACAAATGTGTTACAATAAATATAACGGAAAAATACACTGACAGTCTGCCCTTTTGGCGGACTATCGCAGCAGGAAGATTTCTGCTTCTAATGGTTTGGACATGATGACAATGATTGGAGGAAATGCGATGCGTGGAACGGAATGTTTGGCTATGATTTTAGCAGGTGGTCAGGGGAGCCGTCTTACTCTCTTGACGCAAAATATTGCAAAACCGGCAGTATACTTTGGGGGGAAATATCGTATCATCGACTTCCCACTCAGCAACTGTCACAACTCGGGTATCGATACGGTAGGGGTGCTGACGCAGTATAAGCCGTTGGCATTACATAGCTATATCGGTACAGGCGAAGCTTGGGATCTCGACCGTAAAGGCGGCGGGGTATTCATTCTTCCGCCGTATGCACGTGAAAAAGATGCCGAATGGTACAAAGGTACGGCAGATGCTATCTACCAAAATATCAACTTCATCGATGAAATGAACCCCGAATATGTCGTGATCCTTTCGGGCGACCATATCTATAAAATGGACTATTCCAAAATGCTTGATTTCCATAAAGAAAAAGAAGCAGCGGCAACTATCTCGGTTATCGAAGTACCGTGGGAAGAAGCTTCCCGCTTCGGTATCATGGCTGCCGATGAAACAGGTCGCGTGACCGAGTTCGTAGAAAAACCGCCGGTGCCGCCGAGCAACTTGGCATCGATGGGTATCTATATCTTTACATGGAGCTTCCTCAGAGAATATCTCGTAGCAGATGCGGCAGACGAAAACTCGGAACATGACTTCGGTAAGAACGTTATTCCGAATATGCTCAACGATGGACGCAGAATGTTCGCGTATCCGTTCGCAGGCTACTGGAAAGACGTCGGTACGGTCGACAGCTTGTGGGAAGCACATATGGACCTCTTGAGCGACGATACGGAGCTTGATCTTTATGATCCTGCATGGCGTATTTATTCTGTTAATCCGGCAAAACCGCCTCACTATATCGCGGAAGAAGCTGTCGTGACGACTTCGATGGTATCGGAAGGTGCGGTCGTACACGGCACGGTCGAAAGATCGGTATTGTTTGAAGGCGTTTCTATCGGTAAAGGTGCTGTTGTAAAAGAAGCTGTCTTGATGCCGGGTGTCGTTATTGAAGACAACGCACGTGTTGAAAAAGCAGTTATCGCACGCGGTGCGAAAGTAGAAGCAGGCGCTATCGTAGCAGATGCTGACGGTAAGGTCGTCCTTATCGGTGAAAATGTTGTAGTAGCAGCGCAGCCGCGCGGTTAAAAGGAGGAACAAAGATGAATTCTGTAATGGGTTTGATAAACTTATATGAAGATGAGAGCTTAATTCCGAAATTGACGGAGAACCGTCCTCTTGCAGCCGTGTCGTTTGCCGGCCGCTATCGTTTGATCGACTTCGCGCTTTCGAACTTGGTCAACGCGGGCGCTCAGAACGTAGGTATCCTGTTCC
>JAFPBC010000008.1 GCA_017390595.1 Selenomonadales bacterium
ACAGTAGAGCGAGTAGGTCTCATCCGTCAGCGCGAAGACGGGATACGCTTTGTCTTTGCCGTAGGGGCGGAATCTTGTCAGCATCGACAAGCCGTAGAACAGATGGCGCGCGTTGACCATCAGCGTCATCAACGCGGCGGTGAGCGGTGCGAACGGCCCTGATATGAGCGCGATGGTGACGAACTGCATCGCACCTGCGTAGATAAAGAGGCTCATCGCGAGTGCCCACCACGGCGAAAACCCTTTGCTCGTCAGGAGCACACCGAATGCGATGCCGATGAACAGATACCCCGTCAGTACGGGGAGCGTATACGGAAAAGCGGCAAGAAACGCTTGTTTTTTCAATGAGATCAATCCTTTGTAATATGAATGATTTATTATAACATGAATATACGGAACGAAAAAGTATCAGTCGGGAGGAATGGCGATGTATCAACCACATAGTTATCCGTATCCATCACAACGGCAGGTCGTCTATGCCAAACGCGGTATGGTAGCGACGAGCCAACCATTGGCGGCACAAGCAGGGCTCGAAGTCTTGCAGAAAGGCGGTAATGCCATCGATGCGGCAGTCGCGGCGGCAGCGTGTCTGACAGTCGTAGAACCGACGTCGAACGGCGTGGGCGGTGATGCGTTCGCGCTCGTCTGGCACAAAGGCAAGCTCCACGGTCTCAATGCGAGCGGATATTCGCCTCAGCTTCTTACGCTCGACGCGGTCAAAAAAGAAGGCGGCGATCGGATGCCGCAGTACGGCTGGGCACCTGTCAACGTCCCCGGCGCGCCGAAAGCATGGGCCGCGCTGTCGAAACGATTCGGCGCGCTCTCGCTCGCGGAAGCACTCGCGCCTGCTGTCCGCTACGCGGAAGAAGGCTATCCCGTCAACGTGACGAGCGGTCTTTGCTGGGAAGTCGCATGGAACCGTATCAAAGATGCCATCAAAGGCGAAAAACATCAGGCTTGGTTCGATATGTTCGCGCCGAACGGCCGTATCCCGCGTATCGGCGAAGTCTGGGGAAACCGCGACCTCGCCAAGAGCCTTGCCCTCATCGGTGAGACGAATGCCGATGCGTTCTACAAGGGCGCCATCGCCGAGAAGATAGACGCGTTCTCACGTGCGACGGGCGGTTATATCCGTGGGGAAGACCTCGCGGAATACGAAGCCGAATGGGTAGACCCCATCTCCGTCCGCTACCACGGCTACGATGTATGGGAGATCCCGCCGAACGGTCATGGTCTTGTGGCACTGATGGCACTCAATATCCTCGATGGATTTGAATTCGGCGAAAAAGAAACGGCACTTACATACCACCGTCAGATAGAAGCGATGAAGCTCGCGTTCGTTGACGGCATGAAATATATCGCCGACCCGCGCCATATGCAGGTATCGGTCGAAGACCTCCTCTCGCCTGCGTACGCGGCATCTCGCAGAGCCTCTATCGGCGACATGGCACGACTGCCCGAGCCCGGCGACCCGAACTGCGGCGGTACGGTCTACTTGGCAACAGCCGACAACGAAGGCAACATGGTATCGCTCATCCAGAGCAACTACAACGACCTCGGCGCAGGCATCGTCGTCCCCGGTACGGGCATCGCGCTCCACAACCGCGGACAGAACTTCTACCTCGACCCGACCAGCCCGAACTGTGTCGGCCCGCGTAAAAAACCGTATCATACCATCATCCCCGGCTTCCTCACGAAAGACGGCGCGCCTGTCGGCCCGTTCGGTGTCATGGGCGCCTTCATGCAGCCGCAGGGTCACGTCCAAGTCGTCATGAACACGATAGACTTCCATCTCAATCCGCAAGCCGCGCTCGACGCGACACGTTGGCAATGGCTGAATGGAAATAACATCGAAGTCGAACCCGACTGCGACCCGCGTATCGTAGAAGAACTCAAGCGTCTCGGTCACAACGTATCCATCCAGCCGAGCGTCACACCGTTCGGACGCGGTCAGATCATTTGGCGTGAAAACGGCGTTCTCGTCGGCGGTACGGAAAAACGCACCGACGGCACCATC
>JAFPBC010000095.1 GCA_017390595.1 Selenomonadales bacterium
CAGAGAGTTTACGGCAAATGTATCTCATGAATTGAAGACACCATTACAATCTATTATCGGGTCTGCCGAATTGATGGAAAACGGGATCGTGAAGGAAGCGGATATTCCGAGATTTGTTGGACGTATTCGCCAAGAGGCTTCCAGGCTGGTTGCTTTGATAGATAATATTATTCGTTTGTCTCAACTGGACGAAAAATCAGAACTTATCCGTGAGGATGTATCGTTACGGCTGTTGGCCGAGGAGGTTTGTGAGACTCTTTCGGATGCTGCCAAAATGAAAAATGTTTCGTTGTCGGTGAGTGGTGACGAAGGTGTAATAAATGGTGTTCATAGATTGCTGTATGAGATCATATATAACCTCTGTGACAATGCTATCAAATATAACGAGTCGGGTGGCAGTGTGAAAATAACGATCCGGCAAAGTTCGGAAGAGGTCTGTTTGAATGTACAAGATACAGGGATCGGTATTCCGATCGAACATCAAGAAAAGGTATTTGAACGGTTTTATCGCGTAGATAAGAGCCATTCCAAGCAATCGGGCGGGACAGGACTCGGCTTGTCGATCGTGAAGCATGCTGTGCAGTATCATCATGGAAAGATACTTGTAAAAAGTAAGGTAAATGAAGGAACTGAGATTTCGGTCATATTTAATACAACCGCATTATGATGTATACAGTAAAAAGGAATGGCAAGACAGCAGATTGCCATTCCTTTATTTTGCGATATGATATTGGTGATTTTGGTTGTAAATTTTGTGGAAGAATTTATGAATTTTACTGTATTTTTAAAAGGAAATTGCCTATCCTCCTAGAATAGGTATGAGTGGAGGCTTAGCATTATGACTGATATTACACAAAATCTAAAAATTGTTCGAGATAAGATCGCCCAAGCGATGGAAAGATCGCCGTATGCGAATGATGTTACGCTGATCGCTGTGACAAAAAATCATGGCATAGAAGCGATGCGCGAGGCTATTGACGATCAGATCACTGTAATTGGTGAGAATCGAGTGCAGGAAGCTGAGAGCAAGTATGATGTCTTGGATCGCGATGTATCGTGGCATTTGATCGGTCATTTGCAGAGCAACAAAGCCAAAAAGGCTGTCAGACTGTTTGATCTGATCCATTCGGTCGATTCGCTTGCGCTTGCGGAGGCGATCAACAAAGCAGCTGCGCTTGAGGGTAAACGACAAGATATTTTGCTTCAAGTAAATGTTGCACAAGACGAGAATAAGTTCGGACTTGAGGCAGAGGAAATGATGTCGGTTGCAAAAGAGGTGTGCAAGATGTCTAATGTCCGTTTGTGCGGATTGATGACGATCGCACCTTTTTATGAGGATTGCGAGCTGGCAAGACCTGCTTTTCGTAAGTTGCGTGAATTGTATCAGGAGTTAAAAGATGCTCGATTGGAAGGTAGCGATATTCGATATCTTTCGATGGGGATGACACATGATTTTGTTGTTGCAGTAGAAGAGGGTGCGAATCTGATTCGTGTAGGAACAGGGATTTTTGGCGCACGAGAATACTGATCATTGGAGGAATAAGAATGAGTTTTTTACAAAAAGTAATGTCGAAATTGAATGTTTTTGATTCGTCCGAGGCGACTGAAATAGAAGAACAAGAAGAACGCGAACAAGAGATAAAGAATGTACAACCTGCGCCGAGCGTAGGCAAAAGCAATGTTGTTGAGTTTGCGTCTGCTGTATCGCAGAAACAGACGAAGGTGACGATCGTAGAGCCGTTTTCGTTTGATGATGCACAGCATATTGCCGACCATTTAAAAAATCGCAAATCGGTCGTTATCAATTTTACGAATACGGAAAAAGAAGTGGCAAAACGTTTGGTCGACTTTATCAGTGGTACGACATATGCGCTCAACGGCTCTATTCAAGAAGTAGGCAATCAGATATTCTTCTGTGCACCGAACAATGTTGAGGTATCGATCGAAGCGATCCAAGATAAATTCGCTACTGCGACATTTATGCCGTGGGATAAAATAACGAAAGATGAGCAGTAATAACGATGAGTGATCGTGAAAAGATTCTTCGATATTATAAAAACAGCGGACAGGAAGATGTAGTGGCAAAGCTTCTCGATCTTGCTGATGTTACCGCTAAATCACGCAAATATCGTGTCAGTGAGTTCCTTGATCCGGCAGGTTTTGCCGCGGCTGAAACGATCATCAACCAGTATGACGGGTTAAAACTTGCTGAAGACGGCGGATATGAGGGAGCAGAACGTAAGAAAGTTGCGTTCATCCATAATGATTTTATGGGAACGGAGAATTTCGATATTACGGCTGTTCGATTTAGTTGGGATAATCGCTATCATGAGTTATCGCATCGCGATGTGCTCGGTTCTATTATGGGGAGCGGTATCAAGCGTGATGTGATAGGCGATATTTTGATGCGTCGCGATCATTGTATCGTAGTGACATCGCCTGTTATCGCGAATTATCTGTTAACATCGATCGTAACGATCGGTGCGGCGCAAGTGTCTGCAAGCGAGATGGCTCTTGACGAG
>JAFPBC010000009.1 GCA_017390595.1 Selenomonadales bacterium
GCAAGGTCGATATGCGCGATGACTTTCGCGATGCGGCCGAGAACAAGGCTCGGTCCATCGACCGTTACTTCTTCCACATCGAGTTTGACTTCATCGACTTTGACACCTTCTGTCGCCAAGCCCGAGTAAGAAAGTTCTACTTTTCGCTTTTCTTTGAGCATTTTATCGAGCGTCACTTCGCATTTATCGGGTGTCGAACCGATGAGTTCCAAGCCCGACGGAGTAACGACGTGTACTTTTACTTTGTGATGGCCGATCGGCAGCTGCGCCATGTCGATATACGCATAAAATTCATCTGCCGAGGCAGCGCCGACGATACTGCGCGGCCCACGCACGATAACATCGACCGATTCATTGTTGTTGCTGATGAAATGGTCTGCCTGCACGTTGCGTACATGAAGCGGCACTTGATATGTCGCATCCGCCGGCGGATTCTGCTCATTCATAACGATGAACCACAACACGATCGCCGTAATGAGTGCCGTTAATTTGGCAATATTATCTTTGTTGTTGGCAAATTTCACCATTTGAACTGCCTCCAATTCAACAAGTCACTAAGGCTCGTACCGCTTTCTTTGAGGAGCGGACGAAGTGTTTCTTTGAGCGTTTCTTTATCGAGATAGCGCGTCAGGCGACCTTCACGAGCAAGCGAGATGATACCCGTCTCTTCGCTGACAACGATAACAACGCTGTCTGTCTGCTCCGTCATACCGATCGCCGCACGATGGCGTGTACCGAGCTCTTTGTTGAGCGTGCGGTCATCCGTGAGCGGTAAGAGACAGCCTGCCGCCACCACGCGGTTCCCGCGGATGATCGTAGCACCGTCATGGAGCGGTGTGTTCGGGATAAATACGTTGATAAGGAATTCCGACGATACGATACCGTCGATCTTAACACCCGTATCGGCATAATCACCAAGACCTGTCTCACGCTCAAGTACCATGAGCGCACCGATCTTATTCTGCGACAAAGCACCTGCCGTGTTGACGATATGCGTAAGGAACGTCTCCGTTTCTTCCGTATCGAGGAATGTTTGTTTTTTAAACAGTCGACCGCGACCGAGATGTTCGAGCGCACGACGAAGTTCCGGCTGGAATACAACAGGGAGCGCAACGAGCATCATCGTCATCAATTTTTGCAGCAACCAATAGATAACGTAAAGCTCGAGTACCTTGCTGAGAAATGTGATACCGAGCAAAACGATGATACCTTTAAAGAGTGCGAGTGCTCTTGAATCTTTTACACCCATATACATTTTATACAATATAAAAGCAACGATCAAAATATCCACGATATCGAGTGGTGTGATCGTGCTGATCAGTCCTGTCACTTGAAATGGCATATAACCAAACCCTTCTTATTTATAAAAGTCCTTCTTCTATGTTTCCCTTTTTATCGGTTTCATTCCTGCCGTTTTTTCTTTAATTTTTGAAAAAATATTTCTTTTTTCATCTTATTTGATAATGGGGTAAAAGAAACGGCGAAAGAATCTCTCTTTCGCCGTTTTGCTCATGTTCTTATGCTTTTGGAACTTCAATGACCCAGCCGAACGGATCTTCGAGTCTAGCCGTCTGGATACCCGTGATGGTGTCATACAATTTCTGAGCCGTTTCGCCCGTTTTGCCACCATTGATGATGATGCTCTCACCTTTCCAGCAGAGTTCGCCGACCGGCGAGATAACTGCTGCCGTACCCGTACCGAATGCTTCTTCGAGCGTGCCGTTTTTCGCAGCTTCGAATACTTCTTCGATCGTGATGCGACGTTCCGTTGCTTTCATGCCCCAAGAACGAACGACTTCCAATACGGATTTACGCGTGATGCCCGGGAGGATAGAACCCGTCAATTCCGGCGTGATGATCTCGCCGTTGATCTTGAAGACGATGTTCATCGAACCAACTTCTTCAACATATTTGCGTTCGATACCATCGAGCCAGAGCGTCTGTGCGAAGCCTTCCTGATGTGCAACATAGTCGCCATGGAGGCTGGCTGCATAGTTAGCTGCCGTTTTCGCTTCACCCGTACCGCCGATGACGGCACGAACATATTTATCTTCTACTTTGATGCGTACCGGAGCAAAGCCTGCTGCATAGTAAGCTGCTACCGGCGACAAGATGATAGCCATTTTGTACTGTTTACCAACGCTTACACCGAGATACGGATCCGTCGAGAAGATGTACGGACGGATATAAAGGCTCGTGCCCGGTTTGGACGGGATCCAGCGTTCGTCGATCGCAACGAGTTTTTTGAGGCAATCAAGTACGAATTCTTCGTCGAATTCCGGTACACACAAGATGCGTGCCGAGTTGTTAAGACGTTTCATGTTTTCCGTCGGACGGAAAAGCGTGATGCGGTTGTCCGGCGTACGGTATGCTTTGAGACCTTCGAAGATCGCCTGACCATAGTGGAGCGTTGCATTGGCAGGATTCAAGTTGAAGTCATGATGCGGCACGATGCGTGCATTATGCCAGCCTTTGCCTTCTTCGTAATCCATTTCGAACATATGGTCGGTAAAAATACGGCCAAAGCCGAGTGCGTCTTGGTTCGGTAATTCTTTTGGTGCGGTTGTTAATTCGATTTTCAATTCCATGATATAGACCCTTCCCCTCATTTACAGTTAGCATAGAAAAGTGAAAACTGTATACAATACAGTTTTCACTTACCAAACGACATATGAAAACTTATATGTTGGGTTTATTATAGACCTTTTTGTGTATACTTGTCAATAACAACCTGCTGATTTTCCAACATTTTTTGTGCAGTCTCAAATTGCTGTGCAACCTGCGCGTACGATGTTCCACCATAGGAGTTACGATTTGTTACACAAGTCTCAACTGTGATCGCTTCCATGATATCTTCTTCAAAAAGCGGCGAGAATTGCTTGAATTCGTCGAGCGTCAAGTCCATCAACCATTTGTTGTTGTCGATGCAATAACGAACGCTTTTTCCGACAACTTCGTGTGCCTGACGGAACGGCAAGCCTTTTTTGCCGAGGTAGTCAGCCATGTCTGTCGCGTTGGAGAAGTCATGTGTAACGGCATTATACATACGGTCTGCGTTTACACGCATATCGCGGATCATTGCCGCATAGATGGTGAGTACGAATTTGAGGTTGTCGATCGTATCAAAGACGCCTTCTTTATCTTCCTGGAGGTCTTTGTTGTATGCGAGCGGCAAGCCTTTTGTCGTCGTGAGCATACCCATCAAGTGACCGAAGATACGGCCCGTTTTGCCGCGAACGAGTTCTGCGACGTCGGGGTTTTTCTTCTGCGGCATGATGGACGAGCCTGTGCAGTGTGCATCGTCAAGCTCGATGAAGCCGAATTCAGCCGAGCACCAGAGGATGATCTCTTCGCTGATACGGCTGAGGTGCATGATGAGGAGCGATGCGAACGACAAGAATTCGATGATGTAGTCGCGGTCGCTGACTGCGTCCATGCTGTTGGCGTAGAGTTTGCCGAATTTGAGCTGCTCGGCTACCATGAAACGGTCGATCGGGAACGTCGTGCCTGCAAGTGCGCCTGCACCGAGCGGCATGATATCCGTGCGTTCGTATACACCTTGTAAGCGGTCGAAGTCACGTGCGAGCATGAAGAAGTATGCCATCATGTGCTGTGCAAAGAGGATCGGCTGCGCGCGCTGAAGGTGCGTGTAACCGGGCATGATGACTTCTTTGTTTTCTTGTGCTTTCTGAAGGAATGCTTCTTGCAAGTTCTGAAGAAGAACGGCAAGTTCGCCGATCTCTTTTCTGAGATAGAGATGCGTATCGACAGCGACTTGGTCGTTACGGCTGCGGGCGGTATGGAGTTTACCGCCCACTGCGCCGATACGTTCTGTGAGTCTTGCTTCGATATTCATATGGATATCTTCGAGGCCTACTTCGAACGAGAAGTTGCCTGCTTCGATATCAGCGAGAATGCTTTCAAGGCCGCCGATGATGAGGTCGCGCTCTTCATCGGAGATGATGCCCGTTTTGGCAAGCATCGTAGCGTGTGCGATGCTGCCTTTGATATCTTCATAATACATACGATGGTCGAACGAGATGGACGCCTGGAATTCGTCTACCATTGCGTCAGTGCTTTTCGTAAAACGACCGCCCCACAGTTTTGCCATGGCTTAGTTCTGTCCTTTCTGCATCAACGCTCTAACTTTAAGCGGCAAGCCAAAGAGGTTGATGAAGCCTTCTGCGTCTGCCTGGTTGTATACGTCGTCTTCTTCGAATGTAACGAATTCTTTGCTGTAGAGAGAGTACGGAGACTGAGCGCCCGCGGACATGATGTTGCCTTTGTAGAGTTTCACGCGAACTTTACCCGTAACCGTTTCCTGCGTCTGGTCTACGAATGCAGCGAGTGCTTCACGAAGCTGGCTGAACCACATACCATCGTATACGAGTTCTGCATAACGGATAGCTACTTGTTCTTTATAATGGAGCGTAGCGCGGTCGAGCGTGAGGTATTCGAGTTCGCGATGTGCGTAGTAAAGGATCGCACCGCCCGGGTTTTCGTATACGCCACGGGATTTCATACCAACGAGACGGTTTTCTACCATGTCAGTGATACCGACACCGTTAGCCGCACCGATCTCATTGAGTTTCGTAAGAAGTTCTACTGCGCCCATTTTTACGCCGTCAACGGCAACAGGGATACCTTTTTCGAAGTCGACTTCAACGTACGTTACTTCGTCGGCAGCCTGCGTCGGAGCTTTCGTTACGAGGTATACGTTGTCTTTCGGTTCGTTCCACGGATCTTCGAGGTCGGAACCTTCATGGCTGAGGTGCCAGATGTTGCGGTCCATGCTGTATACTTTGTTGCCTTTTGCGACCGGTATGTTGTGCGCTTCTGCGTAACGGATAGCATCTTCACGGGAGCGGATATCCCAGAGTCTCCACGGAGCGATGATCTGAAGCTGCGGAGCGAGTGCTTTTACCGTAAGTTCGAAACGAACCTGGTCGTTACCTTTACCCGTTGCGCCGTGTGCGATAGCGTCTGCGCCTTCTGCTTCTGCGATCTCAACGAGACGTTTTGCGATGAGCGGACGAGCGAACGACGTACCGAGGAGGTATTTGCCTTCGTATACCGCGCCTGCTTTGAGCGTCGGCCATACGTATTCTTCGAGGAACGGCGTTACGAGATCTTCGATATAGACTTTGCTTGCGCCGGAAGCCAATGCTTTGTCATGGATGACATCGAGTTCATCGCCCTGACCGATGTCAGCGCACATTGCGATAACTTCGCAACCGTCATAGTTTTCTTTGAGCCACGGAATGATAACGGAGGTATCAAGACCGCCGGAATATGCCAATACTACTTTTTTTACACTGCTCATTTGTAAGCACCTCTTTTATATTATTTCTTTTTTATATGTTACTTCATTATCAGTCTGCCATGACGAGAGCCATAACAGCTTTCTGCGCGTGGAGACGGTTTTCGGCTTCATCGAAGACAACAGACTGTTTGCTTTCGATAACTTCGTCGGTGATCTCTTCACCGCGATGTGCCGGGAGGCAATGGAGCACGATAGCATCCGGTTTCGCTACTGCCATGACAGCCGCGTTGACTTGGTAGTCTTTGAATGCTTTCTGGCGTTTTTCTGCTTCGCCTTCTTGACCCATGCTTGCCCATACGTCCGTGTAGACAACGTCTGCGTCTTTTGCTGCTGCCAAGATATCCTGCGTGATCTCTACTTTCGAGCCGAATGCTTTGGCATCTTCCATCGCTTCGGCTACCATGCTTTCCATCGGTTCATAGCCCGCAGGTGTTGCGACAGAGATGTCCATGCCGACTTTGGCACAGCCGTGCATGAGCGAGTTGACCATGTTGTTGCCATCGCCGATGTAGACCATTTTGAGGCCTTTGAGCTCGCCTTTGTGTTCGCGGATCGTCTGGAGGTCTGCGAGTACCTGACACGGATGTTCTTCGTCTGTCAACGCGTTGATGACAGGAATGCTTGCGAAATCAGCAAGTTCTTCTACTTTCGCGCCTTCGAACGTACGGATCATGATGCCGTCGAGGTAACGGGAGAGCACACGTGCCGTATCACGGATAGGCTCACCGCGACCGATCTGGAGATCGCGATTCGACAAGAAAAGTGCCGAGCCGCCGAGCTGGTACATACCGACTTCGAACGACACGCGCGTACGAGTCGACGATTTTTCGAAGATCATACCGAGCGTTTTGCCTTTCAAAATGTGGTGTGTTTCACCTTTTTTCTGTTTTTCTTTCAGTTCTGCTGCCAGATCGAGGATCTGATAGATTTCTTCGGTCGTAAAGTCATGCAGCGATAAGAAATCTCTTCCTTTAAAGCTCATCTTAC
>JAFPBC010000096.1 GCA_017390595.1 Selenomonadales bacterium
CAAGCACAAGTCTGCCGAAACCGCCTCTTTCTTCGCCATCCGCACGACCTCATGCCACACGTGATAATCTCCACCGCATTGCGAATCGGTAAAAATAAGTGCCGTATATCTGCTATCAGCCACACGAAAACGATGCCACACATCGGTTCTATCATTGGTAACAGCATACTCGTATTCCGCCCCACGCACCAGACCGTTTAGCTCTGCACGATAACGAAAAAACGTATCATCACCGACCGCACACCGCTCGACCGTAGGACATACTTCACCTAGCGAATCTTCTCCGCACCGTCGATATACAAGACGCATCCGCTCATCAAGCACATCGCTCTGCCATACGAATGTACGCATCGTCACATCCCTCCCCACCATCTGCCGAATAAATCTTGCTTCACCGCCCGCATCGGCAAAAGCATACATACAGAGCATACCGCATACTACGACCACCAATATAATGCCCCATACAGATCTGTTTTCTATCATCGATGACCACCCGCCTTTGGTAAGTAGCCTATCCGAAGACACCGCAAAAAAATCGACAAAAACAAAAAAACCATTTGACAACAGACCATATATATTGTATTATATTTGTTGTGACATCGGGGCATGGCTCAGTTTGGTAGAGCACCTGGCTTGGGACCAGGGGGTCGCAGGTTCGAATCCTGCTGCTCCGACCAACATCTACATACGGTCCAGTAGCTCAGTTGGATAGAGCAACGGCCTTCTAAGCCGTGGGTCGGGAGTTCGAATCTCTCCTGGATCACCATTTGAATGCAAAAGACGTTTTTGAAAGATCAAAAACGTCTTTTTTATTTATCTCCGTATCGCTCATGAAGGAAACTTACTCCCTCCAATCGAAGTTATAATATATCACATGATCGTTAAGGAGGTCTTCTCATGATAACTACTACAACCGCAACCATCCAAGGCAAAGAAATCGTTGAATACAAAGGCCTCGTATTCGGCGAAGTCGTATCAGGCGTCAACTTTATCAAAGATATCTTTTCAGGACTCAGCGACGTATTCGGCGGTCGCAACAGCACCTACGAAACAGAACTCAAAGAAGCACGCGACGAAGCCATTCAAGAAATGATACAGCGTGCCGAAGCAATGGGCGCAAACGCGGTCATCGGCATCGACATCGACTACGAAGTCCTCGGCGAAAAAAACGGTATGCTCATGGTAAGCGCATCGGGCACCGCCGTCGTCGTAAAATAATCATATACAGAAAAGCAAAAGAGCATCGAAAAATTTCGATGCTCTTTTTTACTTAACTTATTCTCCCCATGCCACACGATACAATTCTTCTCCGACATCATGAAGGTCAAGCGATACGTGTTTCGGCGAATAGGACGGATATCGTACCGTATGGACTTTGCGGTCTGTTTCGTAGTCGTAGATGTCATGTTTGAGCGTGACGATGGTGCGTGTATCGCGATAGATCTGATAGTCGGAGATAAGGTACTTGGTATCTCCTTTTGTCGCCATCAAGACGGTCATTTGGCAGACACCGTCCGTGCGGGTGACGGTCGCCGTTTCATAATACAGGTCACAGTCTGCCTCTACTTTTTCCCATTTCGTTTCGTCAATATGATACGCACAGCAAACAGCCGACATCGCCATCATACAAATCAATATCAATAAACATATCTTTTTCATATCGATTCCTCTTTTCTCTTTGACACTTTCATTGTACAACATCTCGCCTGTATGTTGTCAATATGCGCGTTGAAAAGGTATTTTTCTTTTTCTTGTCTAATAATATAAAACATTACCGAAAAAGGATGTTACCAATGACACAAGATGATATTTTCGCGACAAAACGACTTGCCCTCTTGAGCAAGCGTGATACGCTTATCAAACAGCAACATACCCTACAAGAGTCTCTGACCGCGCAGACCGAATCGTTATCTGACCTTTGTACACAGATGACAGAGCTCGTATTATCGGCAGAAGCACGTATCGCCGAGAGGTCTGCCGAGATCGCTACACTAGCGGATACGCTTCGACAAGCGCAAGCAGACAACAAGCGTCAGCAAACGGAGATCATGTCTCTCCGACGCGAGATAGCGACGCTGAAAAAATCTGCTTTGCCACCGCCCGCCGAAGACGATGCGCCGAGCAAGCGCGCGAAGTCTCTTCAACGTGCCGTACAAAAACAACGTAAAGACCAATTCGCACATCAGCACGCGCTCGAAGAAAAGATGACCGAATTGACAGAACTGCTGTCTGTCAAAGATAAACAAATACAAACACTGCAAGCTAAGTGGGAGGAATCTCAATCACGTTATCTCGCATTGATAGAGCGTGAACGCGCACAGCAAGATGAGCTTCTTCGCCTGCGCCCCGTACCGCCCGCACCCGAAGTCATTGAAGAAGAGGAAATATCATACGATATCCCCTATGCCGACCCGCTTATCACAGAACTGAATCGTTTATCCCGCACGCTGGTCGTCAGCGTTATCGGCGGCAGTCCCACATGGCAGAAAAAGGCGGCCGAATCATTCCCCCATCTGCGTTTCCTCGGCAATCAAGATTTTGACGGCGCAAAACTGTTGACGACCGACATCTTACTCGTCAACACGAATCACGTATCGCATTCCTGTACCAAAAAAGCTGTCGACCTCGCGACCGCACAATCGGCAGAAGTCTGCTACACAAGCAAACATAACCTTTCGCAAATAGCAGAGCTTCTTTGCGAGCGTATCCAAACCATATTGTCATAAGAAATACAAAAGCACACCGATAAGCGGTGTGCTTTCTTTTTATGCATCTTTGTGATCTCTTCGCCACAGGTAATAAAATACGCCTGTCATGGCAGCAACGAATGATGTAACGAAATACATCACGACATAGCTTGTCTCCTGTGCGACGATACCCAAGCAAAAAGAACCGAGCGCACTTCCGATATCGAACAGAATAAAGAATGTCGACGAAGCCGCCCCTGTTCTGCCAAGCGGTGCATTTCGAATAACGAGCGATTGCAGGCACGAGAAAAGCGTACCGTTTCCGAGCCCGATGAGGACACCGCTCCATAAGATATCCGCACCCGTCTCTGCCATGGCAAGCTTTGCCAAGCCAAGAGC
>JAFPBC010000010.1 GCA_017390595.1 Selenomonadales bacterium
ATGACCATCACCGAAGAGCGTCTTCGTGAGGTCGAAGAAGGCGAACGTATCGTACGCGAATATGTACAGGGGCAGGTGCGTGTCCGCCACCACGGCGAAGTCGCGCGCATCGAAGCAGAAGAAGATATGATGCCCGTCTTGATGCGTCCCGATGTACGGCAAGCTGTCACCTCGCGTATGAAAGCAGTCGGTTTCCGCTACGTTACGCTCGATATGGTCGGCTATCGTATGGGGAGTCTGAACGAAAGTCTCGACAAAACGTGATTTTTTACCGACAAAAAAAGGAATTTATCGAAAAAAGTCGAAACCTCTTAGAAGCTGTGTACAGCTTTCTGGGAGGTTTTTTCTGTGAATATGAACCGTGTTTCGGACGTCCTCAACACCGTCTGGAAACGTATCTACGATAACTTATTTCAAGATGTAAAACTGCTTCTTTATTTGATGGTGCTCATCGCGATCTATCGCATCGCGTTCATCGTCATCATGGAAGCATACTGGGAAGATACCACGACATGGGCAGATGTCTGGACGGCATTTGCCAAAGGGTGGCTCCTCAGCTATCAGACGACAGGGTATCTTGCGGGCATCTCGTTCATCGCGTGTACGGCGCTGTCTCTCGTCTGGGAGAAGGGCGCGCGCTCTCTTCGTATGGTCATCGGCTCTGTCTATGCCATCTTGCTCAGCGTACTGTTCGTTGCGCGTATGCCGTACTATGCCCAGTTCAAGATGGGATTCAATCAGCTCATCTTCAACACGCTCCGCGACGATACGAGCGCGCTTACAGCGACGATACACGAGCAATATAACCTCGTCTTCCTCGTCGGCGCGGCCATCGTCCTGTCGTATATCGCCATCGTATGCCTCGTAAGGCTCCTCAAGAAAAAAGTCATACCGCTTCCCGATATGGGGAGCCGTATCGGCAATCTCAGCGCGAAGGTAGCCATCATCGCGCTCGTCTACCACATCTCCGTATTCTGCGGAAACTGCGGCGGGATGTCGTATCTCGACTACTTCAACTGGGAAAACGCAGGTGTCACGAACGACCAGCTGTTGAACGAAGCCATCTTGGACGACGGTCAAGCACTCTATCGCGCGTACGTTTGCCAAGAACGTCTCGAATGGTCGAGCGGTATGAATATCAATGAAGAAGAACTGCGCGCACACGCGCTTGCCTTATCGGACGGCACCGTAGCCGACCCGCGCACCCTCGATGAATGCCTCGTCAAGACGGCAGCGGGCGCGACAAGACCGCGGCACGTCATCCTCATCATCGCCGAAAGCTATGCCAACTGGCCGCTCGAAGACGCGTACAAAGACCTTCATATCGGCGACGGCATGAGATCGATCATCGCACAACCGAACACAGCATACGTAGACCGTATGCTCCCGAACGGCTACTGCACCATCGCGGGCATCATGGGCTGTCTGACGGGATTCAGCGATGTCAACCTCTACATGAACTACCTTCCGCAGACGTACAAGGAAGTCTACTCGACCTCTCTCGCACCGCAGATGCAGCGTCTCGGTTATCGCCCCGTATTCTTCTACGGCGGGCCGCCCAGCTGGGAAGCCGTCCGCGACTTCACCTTGTCGCAAGGATACGAGAAGTTCTACGGACAGAGCGACTACGGCAACGTAACGGGCAATGTCTGGGGCTGTGATGACAAACACCTCTTTGCCGAAGTGCTCCGTGCGCTCGAACAAGAAGAATCGGGCTTCTATACCATCATGACGACCTCCAACCACTCGCCGTTCTCCGTCTGGCTCGAAGGCGAAGGATATCCCGAAGATGTCGTCCACAAGAACCTCACCGACAAACAAAAAGATGACTGGACGCTCACCAAGAGCCTCGGTCACTACTGGTATGCCGACAAATATATGGCAGAGTTCATCAAAGACGTACAGAAAAAATTCCCCGACACGCTCATCATGGTCGTCGGTGACCATGCCGACCGCATGAACCTCGAGGCAACACCGCGTCTCTACGAACGATATGCCGTACCGCTCATCGTCACGGGCAAACACGTCACGAAAAACCTCTTCCCGAAAGATGCGGCGGGCAGTCATATCAACATCCTGCCGACGCTCATCGAACTGTGCGCGCCCAAAGGATTCGAATATACCTCCGTCGGCACGAGCCTCACGAAAGGCTCGAACATCGGTTACAGCTACGGCTACTGGATAACAGCCGAAGAGATGGGATACACCGACCGTGCGGAGGAGCGCGAAGCCATCGACCCGACGCGCGCCGTCAAAAAAAGCATCCCGTGGGAGACGATAGAACGTGAGATCGTCCGAGGCCGCTCCGTATCGTGGTGGCGCATCGAAAAAGGCAACACCGAGTTTGGTGCCCAATAACAGATAAGCAGAAGGATAACGAAAAAAGCGTTATCCTTTTTTGCGCCTTTTTTGTCGTTTCATTTGATTTTTTTTCTTTTTGCTATATAATAGCTTGTAGTTAGCTTTTGCAAATGAAAGAGAAGACAAAAAAGAGGTGCAGGAGATGTTAGACCATAGATTCGTTATCGTAACAGGATTGTCGGGCGGCGGCAAAACGCAAGTCAGCCGAGTGCTTGAGGACTTGGGCTATTTTTGCGTAGACAACTTACCGCCGATGTTTATACCGAAGTTCGCCGAGCTCGTGCGCGACAACGACCAGATCACAAAAGTCGCTCTCGTCGTCGATATGCGCAGTCGCGAGTTTTTCGATGACTTGATGAACGTGCTCGAATCGATGGAATCGGCAGGGCAGGGATATGAGCTCCTCTTCCTCGAAGCATCGGACGAGACCATCATCCGCCGTTATAAAGAAACGCGCCGCAGCCATCCGCTCGCACCGAACGGTCGTCTCATCGACGGCATCCATAAAGAACGTGCCCGCCTCGACGGTGTACGCGGTCGTGCCACGCATATCATCGACACGACGAGCATGAAAAAAGACGAGCTCAAGAAACGTATCCTCGGGCTCTACGGCGGTTCGGACAAAGTCTCCGAACGTATGGCTATCACCGTCTTGTCGTTCGGCTTCAAGTACGGTATGCCACTCGATGCCGACCTCGTATTCGACGTGCGATTCTTGCCGAATCCGTTCTACGTCGAAGCACTCCGCAAAAAAAGCGGCACCGTCCCCGCGACGGCAGAATATATCTGGAAATGGCCCATCACACAGCAGTTCTCCGAAAAACTCAACGGTCTGTTGGAGTTTTTGGTGCCGAACTACATCAAAGAAGGCAAAAGTCAGCTCGTCATCGCGCTCGGCTGTACGGGCGGTATGCATCGCTCCGTATTCATGGCAGACAAAGTCGGCCGCCGCTTAAAAGAGCTCGGCTACAACGTCACTATCGAGCATCGTAACGTACGCAACAACGATGTCGAAGAACATATCGAATAATCATGTCGAGGTGAGAACATGGGATTCTTAAAATGGCTCTACCCGGGCATGAAATTCAAACGCTGGCTCCTCTTGTTCGCATTCGGCGTGCTGGCGCTTTGTACGGGTATCACCATCTTATTCAACTATAAATATATCGGAAATCTGGAAGAAGCCATCTTCCGTACCATATACCTCTGGACGGGGAGCTATGACTACATGGTCAACGTCGTATTCGGCACAGTGACCGTCGTCGTAGGGCTCGTCTTGATGTTCATTGCCATTCGGCAGACGATACGCTCCATCATCGGCGTACTTCTGCCCGACGGGTCGGAAAAACTCGTCGATCTCATCTTTGCCGAACGTAAGCTCAGTCGCGGTCCCGCAGTCGCCGTCATCGGCGGTGGTACGGGTCTGTCTGTGCTTTTGCGCGGCATCAAGACCGTCACGAAAAACGTCACCGCCATCGTCACCGTAGCAGATGACGGCGGTTCATCGGGCAGACTGCGCGAAGACCTCGGCATCTTACC
>JAFPBC010000097.1 GCA_017390595.1 Selenomonadales bacterium
CCCGATGTTATCGATTTGCAGAAGATATTGGTTCGTATGGTCGAAGCGAATATCGACTATGTCATCATGGAAGTATCGTCGCATGCTCTCGTACTCAACCGCGTGGCAGGCTGTGACTTCAACGTGGCGATGTTCACGAATCTGACGCAAGATCATCTTGACTTTCATAAGACGCTCGAACAGTATGCGCTTGCCAAAGCGGATCTCTTCGCGCGTGTAGCAAGTCAGGCGAACTGCAAGCCGAATCGTGCGGCAGTCGTCAACCTCGATGACGAAGCGGCACAGACGATGCTAGCGGCGGCAAACGGTGTCAAGACGATCACATACGGTATCAACAGCGATGCCGATGTGCGCGCGACCGATATCGCGGTAACGGGTACAGGTACGTCGTTCAAAGTTACGGGCGCGTACGGCGAACATACACTCAACCTTCGTATTACAGGTATCTTTAACGTATACAACGTACTCGGCACGATCTGTGCGGCGTTGTCGGAAAATATCGAGTGGACCACCATCATCGAGAGCTTGGAATCGTTCACGAGCGTGGCAGGTCGATTCGAATTGATCGACGGCGGACAGTCGTTCCCCATTATCGTTGATTATGCACATACGCCCGACGGGCTTGAAAATATTCTCAAGACGGCAAAAGAGTTCACGAAAGGCCGCATCATCGTCGTATTCGGCTGCGGCGGCGATCGTGATCGTACGAAGCGTCCTATCATGGGACGTATCGCAACCGAGCTCGGTGATGTCGTTATCGCGACGAGCGACAATCCGCGTACGGAAGACCCCGCCCGCATCCTCGATGATGTGGAAGCAGGTATCCTCGAAGTGCTCGATGACAATACACAATACGAAAAAATTGCTGACAGACGCGCGGCGATCGAACGCGCTATCACGATGGCGAAAGCCGATGATGTCGTTATGATCGCAGGCAAAGGTCATGAAACGTATCAGATCCTCAATACGGGTACGATCCATTTCGATGACCGCGAAGTAGCAAGAGAAGTAGCGAGAGGGTTGGCGAAATGAGATTTTCGGTAGAAGAAATTTGTCAAGCCGTCAGCGGTAACGTCTGCTCGATGGGAAAGGCTTCGTTCGGCGGTGTATCGACTGATACGCGTAAGGTAGAAGCGGGTGACTTGTTTATCGCGCTCGTCGGAGAGACGTTCGACGGACATCGTTTTGTCGAGCAGGCATTCGAGCGTGGTGCCGCGGGTGCTGTCGTATCGCAGGATGTACCTAACGCGGAAGGCAAGACGATCATCCGCGTCGGCGATACGCTTCTTGCGTATCAGAATATCGCGCGCCTTTATCGCGAACGATTCGACAGACCGTTCGTTGCCATCACAGGCTCGAACGGAAAAACGACGACAAAAGATATGGTCGCATCGGTGCTTGAGCATCGCTATGCGATCTGTAAAACACAAGCCAATTTTAACAATGAGATAGGCCTTCCGTTCACGCTTCTTTCGATGAAAGAAGATGACGAAGCGGCAGTCGTAGAGATGGGTATGCGTGGTCTGGGGCAGATCGCACAGCTTACGCGTATCGCGCATCCGACGATCGGTGTCGTAACGAATGTCGGGGAAACGCACATGGAGATCCTCGGCAGTATCGACAATATCGCGCTTGCCAAAAGCGAGCTTCCGAAGGCACTTCCCGCACGAGGCGTCGCTATCTTGAACGGTGACGATGACCGTGTACGCAAGATGGCAGACGCAACACGCGCGCAGGTCGTGCTGTTCGGTATCGACGGTGACGGCCTTGATGTCCGTGCGAAAGATATCACGAAATGTGCGGGCGGTACGTCGTTCGTATGCGTTACGGCAGACGGCGAAAAAGAGATGACCGTGCCTGCGTTCGGTCGTCACAACGTGCAGAATGCGTTGGCGGCTATCGCGGTCGGTCGCGCGCTCGGTATGACGCTCGACGATATCGCGGAAGGTCTGGCAGCGTTCGTACCGAGCGGTATGCGATTTGCCGTTCAGCGAGTCGGCGACTATACGTTTATCAACGATGCGTACAATGCCAGCCCGCGTTCGACGGCAGGCGCGATAGACAATCTTGCCGACATCACGGACGGTCGTAAGATCGTTGTATTCGGTGATATGTTGGAACTCGGTGACATTACAGAAGAAGCGCATCGCGGTATCGGCAGAAAAGCCGCCGAAAAAGGCGTCGATGCGATATTCACGTACGGCTCTTTGGCACGCCTTGCGGCAGACGAAGCAAAAGCGTGCGGTGTGCCTGTCGCAGTCGCTTGTGACAGCCACGAAGAGATCGCAGAGCATCTCAAAACATACTTAGAGGTCGGCGATACGGTCCTTGTAAAAGGGTCTCGCGGTATGAAGATGGAAACGGTCATCAAGCTCATCGCATCGGAAGGAGAAATGAAACATGATTGATATACAACAACTGATCTCGACATTACTTGTTGCACTTGCTGTTTCTTTGGCACTCGGCCCGATCACACTGCCGATGCTCAGACGATTGAAATTCGGTCAGAGCATCCGCGAAGAAGGTCCGAAGAGCCACCAGGCCAAGTCGGGCACACCGACGATGGGCGGTATCATGATATTGATCGCGGTCACGGTCGCATCGCTCATCTTCGTCGGAGGCAGTCAAGAAGTATGGCTTGCACTCTTTATCATGCTCGGTCACGGGGTCATCGGCTTTATCGATGACTTTATCAAAGTCGTCTTGAAACGTAACCTCGGCCTCAAGGCACGTCAGAAACTTCTCGGACAGATCTTGATGGCGGTCGCACTCGTCTATATCTCTATCACGTATATGGGCGGCGATACGAATCTTTGGATCCCCGTGCTCGATCAGACGATAGACTGCGGAATATTCTATTACATTTTGATCTTCTTCGTACTCGTCGGTACGACGAATGCGGTAAACTTGACAGACGGTCTCGACGGCCTTGCCTCGGGCACGATGGCAGTCGCGGCGCTTGCGTATACGCTCATCTGCCTTATCTTCGGTCAATATGAGCTTGCGGCATTCTGCATGGCAGTCGTCGGCGGTGTGCTCGGTTTCCTCAAATATAACGCGCATCCCGCGAAAGTATTCATGGGCGATACGGGTTCGCTCGCGCTCGGCGGTGCGTTGGCGGCTGTTGCCGTATTGACGAAAACGGAGCTTCTCTTGATCATCGTCGGCGGTGTATTCGTCGTAGAAGCATTGTCCGTTATCATTCAGGTAGCGTCGTTCAAGACGACAGGCAAACGAGTGTTCTTGATGAGCCCGATCCACCATCATTTCGAGCTCAAAGGCTGGTCGGAGAAAAAAGTCGTTACGGTATTTTGGCTCTGCGGTGCGCTCCTCAGCGTTGTTGCGTTGTTGATGGTAATGGTGTAATAGGGGGAACAGGAAATGGAATTTAACAATAAAAATATCGTCGTTGTCGGCGCAGGTATCAGCGGTATTGCCGTTGCCGCGATCTTAGCAGGTAAAGGCGCGTCGGTAACGCTCAACGACAATAAAAAAGAAGAAGCACTTTTGCATGATGTATCGCCCGCCCGCGAGGCAGGTGTCAACATCGCGCTC
>JAFPBC010000098.1 GCA_017390595.1 Selenomonadales bacterium
ACGATCATGCCACCGCCCGCTCCGCCTTCGGGACCGAGGTCGATGATATGATCGGCCGTCTTGATGACATCGAGGTTATGCTCGATGACGACGACCGTATCGCCGCCTTCGACGAGTTTGCCGAGTACTTCGAGGAGCTTATGGATATCTGCCGTATGAAGTCCCGTCGTCGGTTCGTCGAGGATATAGAGCGTCTTGCCTGTCGAGCGTCGCGACAATTCTGTTGCCAGTTTGACACGCTGTGCCTCCCCGCCCGACAAGGTCGTTGCAGGCTGGCCGAGTTTGATATAACCGAGACCGACATCCTGCAGGACTTTGAGCTTGCGTGCCAGTTTCGGAATATGCTGAAAGAATTCTACGGCTTCGTCTACTATCATATCAAGCACGTCGGCGATCGTTTTGCCTTTGTATTTCACGCCGAGCGTTTCACGATTGTAGCGCGCTCCGCGACAGACTTCGCACGGTACATAAACGTCCGACAAGAAGTGCATCTCGATCTTGATGATGCCGTCACCGCGACACGCTTCACAGCGGCCGCCGCGCACGTTGAAGCTGAATCTGCCCGGCTTGTATCCGCGCATCTTGGCTTCGGGCGTCTGGCTGAATACTTCACGTATCGTGTCAAAGAGTCCCGTATATGTCGCAGGATTGGAGCGCGGTGTGCGCCCAATGGGAGACTGGTCGATGTCGATGATCTTGTCGATATGCTCTGTCCCGATGATGTCCCTGTGTTTGCCGGGGCGGTTCTTCGTGCGATAGATGCGGTCGGCAAGGCCTTTGTAGAGTATCTCGTTGACGAGCGTACTTTTGCCCGAGCCCGACACACCGGTAACGACAGTCAATACACCGAGCGGGAATCGCGCATCGATATTCTTGAGGTTGTTCTCTTCTGCACCGATGACTTCTATCCATTTGCCGCTTAGCTGTCTGCGTACGGCAGGAACGGGAATAAACTTTCTTCTGCTCAAGTAGTCGCCCGTTGCCGAACCGACAGTCGCTTTGATCTCGTCGACGGTGCCTGCCGCGACGATCTGTCCGCCGCCGAGCCCTGCCGCAGGACCAATGTCGATGATATGGTCGGCGGCATACATCGTGTCTTCGTCATGTTCGACGACAAGGAGCGTGTTGCCTACGTCACGCAGATGTTCAAGCGTAGCGAGGAGCTTGTTGTTGTCGCGCTGATGAAGACCGATGCTCGGCTCATCGAGGATATAGAGGACACCGACGAGCCCCGAGCCTATCTGCGTAGCAAGTCTGATACGTTGTGCTTCCCCGCCCGACAGCGTTCCTGCCGCACGGTCGAGCGTCAGATAGTTGAGTCCGACGTTCATCAAGAACGACAAACGAGCTGTTATCTCTTTCAATATCTGACGCGCGATGAACTGTTCACGTTCGGTAAACGCCGCCTGCTCAAAAAAGTCGATGCTTTCCGCGATCGTCATCTGCGTCACTTCGTAGATATTTTTACCGCCGATCTTGACGGCAAGCACTTCGGGTTTGAGGCGCGCACCTTGGCAGGTCGGACAGAGGCGCACGCTCATATATTCTTCGTAGTCGGCTTGTGTCGACTCGGAGTTGGTCTCTTGATAACGTCTTGCAAGAAGCGGCATGATGCCTTCGAATGAGTTGTGATATTCTTTTTCTTCGCCGTACATATTCTCATACGTGTAGAAGAACTTTTCTTCGCCCGTGCCGTAAATGAGCTTCTGTTTCACATCATCAGACAGCTCTTCAAATCGCGTATCGAGCGTGTAGCCGTATTTCTCCAAGACGGCACGCATCTGACACATCGCATACGAGCTTTCGTTTTTGCTGAGCGGTGCGACGACGCCTTGACGGAAGGTGAGCGATTCGTCGGGGATGACGAGCGCTAAGTCAAATTCCATATGACTGCCGAGACCCGTACAAGCAGGGCAGGCACCCATCGGATTGTTGAACGAGAACATACGCGGCGCGATCTCGGGCAGGCTGATGCCACAGTCGATGCAGGCGAAATTCTGGCTGAAGGTCAGCTCTTCTCCGTCGATGATCTGCACGAGCACGATACCGCCCGCCAGCTTGAGAGCCGTCTCGATAGAGTCGGCGATGCGGTCCTGGGCTCCTTCACGTACGACGAGACGGTCGATGACGACTTCTATCGTATGTTTCTTCGTCTTTTCGAGCGTGATCTCGTCGCCGACATCGAACATCATACCGTCGACACGGACACGTACATAGCCGTCTTTTTTCACTTGTTCGAGCACACGCTGATGTGTACCCTTTTTCCCGCGTACGAGCGGTGCCATGATGACGAGCTTCGTCCGCTCGGGATATGCCATCAGCACATCGACCATCTGCTGTACCGTCTGCTGCTGTATCGGTTTGCCGCACTTCGGACAGTAGGGTCTGCCGACACGCGCGAAGAGCAAACGCAGGTAGTCGTATATCTCGGTCACCGTACCGACTGTCGAGCGCGGATTGCGGCTCGTCGTCTTCTGGTCGATAGAGATGGCAGGCGACAGACCTTCGATATAGTCGACATCGGGCTTATCCATCTGACCGAGGAACTGACGCGCATATGCCGACAGAGATTCGACATAACGGCGCTGCCCTTCGGCATAGATGGTATCGAACGCAAGCGACGACTTGCCCGACCCCGACAGGCCCGTAACGACAACGAGCTTGTCACGCGGTATCTCTACATCGATATTTTTCAGATTATGTTGTCTTGCTCCTTTTATGATTATCTTATCTTTCACACTAGTCCCTCTTTGATCTATTTCTTCACTTTTTTTGTGCGTTTTTTCTTCTCGGGCAGACTGCCTTTGAGTTCCACGATCATATCACGCAACTTCGCCGCGCGTTCGAATTCGAGCTTGCGCGATGCTTCTGTCATCTCGCTCACCAGGCTGTCGATGAGGTCGAGTCGTTGTGCTTCGGTCATCTCGCTCGGTTTTTTCGCACGATATTCGGCAGGCGATTCCGCGACTTTCGTCAGTTCTATCAATTCTTTGACTTTTTTCTTGACGGTCTGCGGTGTGATGCCGTGTTTCGTATTGTACGCCTGCTGTACTTCGCGGCGACGCTCTGTCTCGTCGATGGCGCGTTTCATCGAGTCCGTCACACGGTCGGCATACATGATGACGCGCCCTTCGGCATTACGCGCCGCGCGTCCGATCGTCTGTATGAGCGATGTATCCGAACGGAGGAACCCTTCTTTGTCGGCATCGAGGATGGCCACGAGCGACACTTCGGGGAGGTCAAGCCCTTCTCTGAGAAGGTTGATACCGACCAAGACATCGAATACGCCCGCACGGAGATCGCGGATGATCTCCGCCCGCTCGATCGTAGCGATATCCGAATGGAGATACCGCACACGTACGTTCATTTCTTTTAAATAATCGGTCAGATTCTCTGCCATGCGTTTCGTCAGCGTCGTGACGAGCACACGCTCATTCTTCTTCGCACGCAGTTTGATCTCGCCGAGGAGATCGTCCATCTGGCCGGCTATCGGTCTGAGCTCTATCTCGGGGTCGAGAAGCCCCGTCGGACGAATGATCTGCTGTACGACGCCGTCAGACTGTTCGAGCTCGTACGGTGCAGGTGTCGCCGATACATAGACGATCTGGTTGATATGCTCTTCGAATTCGCTGAATTGGAACGGTCTGTTGTCGAATGCCGACGGCAGACGGAATCCGTTTGCCACAAGTGATTCTTTGCGTGAGCGATCGCCCGCATACATCGCGCGCACCTGCGGTATCGTCACGTGCGATTCATCGATGACGAGCAGATAGTCGTCGGGGAAATAGTCCATCAGCGTATACGGCGCTTCGCCCGCTTGACGATTCGTCAGATGGCGCGAGTAGTTCTCGATGCCCGAACAGTATCCCATCTCCTGCATCATCTCGAGGTCGTAGTTCGTACGCTGTTCGAGGCGCTGTGCTTCGAGAAGCTTGCCTTCCGCGCGCAGGACCTCGAGCCGCTCGGCAAGCTCCGCTTCGATGGATGCGACGGCACGTTCCATATTTTCTTTCGATGTAACGTAATGCGATGCGGGATAGATAACGATATGCTTACGCTCGGCAAGCACTTCGCCTGTCAGAATATCGACTTCGACGATGCGGTCTATCTCATCTCCGAACAGCTCGATGCGGACAGCACGTTCTTGATATCCCGCGGGAACGACTTCTATCACATCGCCGCGTACACGGAACTTACCGCGCTCGAACCCGATATCGTTACGCTCGTACTGGATCGCGACGAGCTTACGCAGTATCTCATCACGTTCACGTATCTGCCCTTGTCTGAGCGAAAGCACGAGATTCTTATATTCTTCCGGCGAACCCAAGCCGTAGATGCACGACACGCTCGCCACGATAATAACATCTTTTCGCTCAAAGAGCGCACTCGTCGCCGAATGGCGGAGCTTATCGATCTCATCGTTGATGGAAGCGTCCTTCTCGATATACGTATCCGTCTGCGCGATATACGCCTCAGGCTGATAGTAATCGTAATAGCTGACAAAATACTCTACCGCGTTATCGGGGAAAAACTCCTTGAACTCGCTGGCCAGCTGTGCCGCGAGCGTCTTGTTGTGCGCGATGACGAGCGTCGGTTTTTGCACTGCTTCTATCGTCTTGGCAATGGTAAACGTCTTGCCCGTCCCCGTTGCACCGAGGAGGACTTGCGCCTTCTTGCCTGCGCGGATATTGTCTGCCAGCTCGGCGATAGCCGTCGGCTGGTCGCCCGTCGGCACGAACGGAGCCTCTACGCGAAACGGTATCGACTCACCCGAAAGAACGGTCTGCAGTTTGGGTACGTGTGCCATGACTATCACCTACTTTATAATTATTATTTGTTGATATTTTCTATTTATATTATACCATACGAGTATATCTTTGTCACTCTTTTTTTCCGCCGCGTTTCTTGAGCCAGTCCATGACAGCTACGCCTTCTGCTTCCAGATGGGCATAGCGTGTTTCGTTACCGTGCGGGACGAGGATAAGGCCGTACGGGTCGCCCTGTTCGCCCGACAGATGCGTGCGATACAGTTTATTGCCGCGCAGGTATTCGATCTCGCGATTGGCAACCATGACGTGAGCCGCGTCGTCCATATCCATCGCGTTACCGATGTAGACATTGTTGAGACGTGTGATGACATCGCCGCTTTTAAGGCCTGCTTTTTGTGCAGGGCTGTCGGCAACCGTCGCCAAGAGGCGTACACCACGGTCGGGATGAACGAATATCGGTTCCGCTTTCATTTCACGTTCGTTTTCTTTCTGTATGAGAAGTTCATGACCGATTGGCGCACAAAGCGCGGCGAACAGCTGAAGCGACGTCACTTCTGCCGAGAGGAGCGCAAGTGCCAAGAGGCCTATACTGTAAAATGCCAATCCGAAAGCCGAACGTTTTCTCTTGTCGTTCGGTTCGTTCGCGATGGCCATATCGCTGTAACCGAGTGCCGCTACGACAGGCAGAGCCGCATAGGCAAGCACGTGCAGGTCGGGCATCTCGATGGCAGTCGGGAGCATCGGCCACCACTCGGGGAAGGCGAAGAGCGATACGAGCTGGTCGGCAGGTACGGTGATGGCATTGAGTGCGATGAGCGGAAGCGGCCACAGGTTCTGGATAAGGTACGCACCGACATGACGGCCGTCGGGGAGCTTGACGACGAGCGGTACGACGCCGTAGTCACGGCTGATATAGATAAGCACGCTTTCCGTCAGGTGAAGGATGGCGATGAAGGCAAGAAGCTGCGGTACATCGATGCTCGGCCAGCCGAACAGGACGCTCGACGCACCGACGAGACCGCCCGCATACGCAAAGCACAAGAACCGTGCATTGAGCATCATCAATACGACGGCAACGGGCCACAAGTAAGCGAACCCGAGATGGTTGATGGTGATGCCGAACAGCGTCACGAGCGTACTTGCGATAAATCCGCCTATCATGCCGTAGAAGATAGCCTTGAGGAGCTGGTCGCGTATCGAATAGCTGACAGCACCGAAGATGCGTTTTTGGCGTTGCTGCATCTGGCGCGATTGCAGTACGACGAGCAGGACCATGATCCAGAATATCGGATTCATCAAGATCGGTATCATATGCGAAAGCACGAACATCATTACATTTTGTACAAATTCCATGAGATTATCCTCCGTATCTATTATCTGTTATTCGTATCGTATCACGTACACCACTTTGATTCAATCCTTCCGAATAAAAAAGGTCACTTCGACCGTACTGTATCACGCTGATACAATATCGCGAAATGACCTCTCTGTTATTTCTTTTTCAGATGAGCGATAGCCGTTTGGAGCACGTTGTCGCGGGTACTGCCGTTGTCCGCTTCGACTACGATATCGGGTGTGATGCCGACACCGTCGATGAGCGTTTCGTTCGGCGTATAATACTTGGCGATCGTCAATTTGATCGCACCGCTGTGGAGCGGGAATACGCCTTGTACCGAACCTTTGCCGAACGTTTTCGTTCCGATGAGCGTACCCGACTTCGTATCTTGTATCGCGCCTGCGACGATCTCGGATGCGCTGGCACTGCCTTGGTTGACGAGTACCACGACGGGATACGGCGAACCTTCCGAATGCGACTCATATGTCGTTCGACTGCCGTCACGTTCGACGATGGATACGACAGGGCCTTTCGGCACGAACAGTTCGGATACTTCCACGCTCTGGTCGAGAAGTCCGCCCGGATTGTCACGCAAGTCGAGAATGATGCGTTTCATGCCCTCTTTTTCCAGCCTGCTGTATTCTTTCTTCAAGTCATCGGCAACGACTTCGTTGAAGTTCGTGATACGCAAGTATCCGATATCTCCTTCGAGCATCTTGCCCGATACGGCATGGACTTGGATGTTGTCTCTGACGATGGTGAATGCCTTCGTCTCTTCTCCGCGTCTGATGGTAAGCGTCACCGACGTACCTTCTTCACCGCGTATCTTTTCGACGGCCTCCGTCAAATTCAGATTCGTCGCGTCTTCTTCGTCTATCTTCAAGATGACGTCACCGCTCTTGACACCTGCTTTTTCGCCCGGGGTACCTTCGATCGGCGATACGACGACGAGTTCATCGTCTTTTTCTCCGACGACGAGACCGACACCGCCGAACGAACCGCTCGTGGCACCTTCGAAGATGTCAAATTGCTCTGCATCCATGTATATCGAATGCGGATCGTCGAGTGCTTCTACCATTCCTTTGATCGAGCCTTGCCAGAGTTTTTCGAGCTCGGGTCGATCGACATATTTATGTTCAATGACGGTCAATACGCGAAAAAAGTCAAGCGCACCGACAGCGCCGTTCACCGCATGTTCCATGACGAACAGGATGCCGGCTAAGGTCAGCATGCTCCCCGCCAAAAAAGCGAGCACCATGCGCAGCCATATTCTTTTTTTACTCAACCATGACACCTCTGTATCTGTGCATTTCTTCTCTACTGTATGTAAGAGATATTGTTTTTATACGTTTAGAAATATTTGTACGGATTGACAGGTTCCCCGAATTTACGCACTTCGAAATGAAGGTGCGGGCCTGTGGAGTAGCCTGTCGAGCCGGCAAGGGCGACTGTTTGTCCTCGTTTTACCGTAGCACCGACACCGAGCGTAAGCTTCGAATTGTGCGCGTAGAGCGTTGTGAGACCGCCGCCGTGGTCGATGATGATCGTCTTGCCGTAACCGCCGAGCCATCCCGAATGGATGACCGTACCGCCCGCCACCGCCCAGATAGGCTCTCCGTAGTTGGCGGCAATATCGATACCGCTGTGATAACGCGACGTACCGAAGATCGGATGGACACGCCAGCCGTATTGCGAGGTGACCCTTCTGCTGCCGAGCGGCCAGATGATGTCGCCGCTGCCTTTGACGACCGCAGGTTGGTTGGGTGTGGGCTTACGACTGCGAAGCATGTTCTCGATCTCTTTCGATTTCGCGAGAAGCTCTTTATACGTGCGTTCCGCATCCGCCTTGTCTGCATTGGCTTTTGCCAAAAGAGCCTGCTGAGCCGCTTTGTTCTCGTCGATACGTTTTTGTTTTGCTTGTGCATTTTCTTTGAGCACGACGAGATGCGCCTTATCATTCTCAAGTTCTTGACGCTTCGCTACGATGACGGCACGCTCACTGCGTACATTGCTGACGAGCTCGGCGTCTTGGCTTGCGATGCGTTTCAAAAGATCCATGCGCGTAACAAGATCGTTAAAATCCTTCGCCCCGAACAATACGTCAAGATAGTTGATCCTGCCGTTGATATAGATATCTCTGAGACGCTTATGGAGCACCTTCGTATGGGCACTGAGACGCGCCTCTGCATCGGCAAGAACGACTTCGTTTTCGGCGATATGTGCTTCTGTCTCCGTCAATTCTGTTTGTATATTCGTCAGCTCAGCCTGCACCGTTTCGGTTTCTTGCTGCAGTTGAGCCAAATGTTCTGTGATATTTTTGATCTGCTTCTTGGCACTGTCGATATTCGACTGCTGAGACTTCATCTGTTTTTGAACGGAATCGAGCTGTCCTTTCAGATTGTCTGCCCAGACACTACTCATCGGAACGAGCATCGTGAGCGCGAGTGCCACCGCAAGACTTTTTTTCGTTCGTTTCATCTTCATTCCTCCGTCATCAGACGTCCATATAACGGCTGAGCGAGATGGCACTGCCGATGGCACCGATCAGCATACCGATACCGACGAGCGCACCGCCGATGATATAGATGAATGGATGAAGCGGTACCAAGTATAAGAATGCCAATACTTGATGTACTTCATAAAGAAGTGCCGAATACGCATAATAGAGCGCGACTGCCGCCACGCCGCCGCCGACAGAGCCGAGGATCATGCCTTCCATGAGGAACGGCAGGCGGATGAACGCATTCGTGGCACCGACATATTTCATGATACCGATCTCTTTACGACGCGCGAATACCGTCAGGCGTATCGTGTTCGAGATGATAAAGAGCGTTGCAAAAACGAGAAAGCCCAAGAGGACCAAGCCCAAGATACGTAATATCTTCGTCATCTGGAAGAGCTGATCGACGATCTCACTGCCGTATTTTACCGTTTCGACACCTGCCATCTGTTCGATCGCCTGTGCTGTCGGTTTGACAAGCTCGGGATTGTCCACTTTTATCTCGAACGCATTGGGCAGCGGATTCTGATCGTCGAGTGCTTCGAGCATCGATGCTTGATCTCCGAGACGTTCACGGAACCGCGAGAGTGCTTCGGTTTTCGTCACGAATGTCACTTCCGATACACCGCTGACGGCACGGATATCCGCTTCTGCCTGCGTGAGCGCGTCACCTTCGACAGAATCTTGCATATATGCCGTCACTTCGACTTTCGATTCGAGTGCCGATACCATATAGCCCATGTTAAGACCGAGAATGCCGAACGCACCGAGCACGAGGAGCGATACCGCTACCGTACTGATGGAGGCAAAGCTCATCAGCGCGTTTCGTTTGAGCGAAACGAACGCTTCTTTCATCAAATAAAGCGAAGTTCTAATCTTCATCGCCGTATCCCCCCTTCGCTTCATCGCGGATGATCTTACCTTTTTCGAGTGCGATAACACGACGACGCATACGGTCTACGATCGTTTTGTCATGTGTCGCCATGACGATCGTCGTGCCCGACTTGTTGATCTCTTCGAAGATATTCATGATCTCCCACGAGTTCTCGGGATCGAGGTTGCCTGTCGGTTCATCGGCGATCACGATAACAGGATTGTTGACGATGGCACGCGCGATCGCCACACGTTGCTGTTCACCGCCCGACAGCTGTGCGGGGAACGATTTGGCCTTGTGTTTGAGGCCGACAAGTCCGAGCACCTTTTCAATATTCTGTTTCATCTCACGACGCGACGCTTCGACGATACGCATCGCGAACGCGACATTCTCATAGACCGTTTTGTCGGGAAGCAGGCGATAATCCTGGAAGATAACGCCCATACTGCGACGCAGGTACGGTATCTTTTTCTTGGGAAGTTCTCTGAGGTCATGCCCGTTGACGATAAGGTCGCCCTTGTCGGGAGATTCTTCCAGCAAAAGCATCTTCATCAACGTCGATTTACCCGCACCGCTCGGTCCGACGATAAACACGAACTCGCCTTTGTCGATCGAGAGCGAAATATCGTCCATCGCAACAGCACCGGTAGAATACGTTTTGCTTACGTTCGATAATGTGATCAAAGGAAATCCTCCACTCAAATGAAAGTTGTTTTCATAATAAATAATATTATTAAATTAGACATTTATAGCGAAATACCTGCTTTTTTCTCATTTGGATTCAAATTTCACGCTTCGTCATCGCAAAAGAAGCACTTCTGTTATCATCGTCAGATACCCCAGGAACAACGATAAGAGCAGATACCAACCGAGCATCCATGTGCGATGCGGACGATATACGCTCTCGATGCATCGACCTTGCCGCCACCATCGCCACAGCGAGAAGATAAGGAGCATCAGGAATATGATATGCTCCCACACGTAGAGACAGACGACATTCAAGATGATGCCGACCACCCACATATGACGCGAGATGCTGTCGCCGATGCGTCCGCCGTCGAGCGGATAGCATGGCAAGAGGTTGATG
>JAFPBC010000099.1 GCA_017390595.1 Selenomonadales bacterium
ACGCGGACATCTTCCGGTACAACGACCTGCGGCGACAATGTTTCAAGTGCAGTCTTCACTTTTTCGAGCGAGTTGTTACTCATGTTATGGCAATCGAGCATTTCGCTTGCCAAGTAGAACGATTTATTCGGGCAACGCTTGTTCATCTGATGGAGCGTGCCTCTCACCGTTACGACGATGAACTCATCCGCATCGCTTGCTTCCGCATAGCGAACAAGACCCATCGTGCCGTTGATATGGTCGGCAAGTGCCAAGACTTCATCACGGCATTCCGGATGCGCGAGTACAAGCGCGTTCGGATGTGCTTCTTTTGCTTTCAAGACCTCTTCGACAGGGAGTGCGTGATGGATCGGGCAGCAACCGTCCCAGAGATCCATCGTGCGGTTCGTCGATCTTGCGATATAGCCGCCGAGATTGCGGTCGGGGGCGAAGATGATATCTTTATCTTTCGGGATCGATTCAACGATCTGTACCGCGTTTGCCGAGGTACAGCAAATATCGGTAAGTGCTTTGACAGCCGCGGTCGTATTGACATACGATACGACGACTGCATCGGGATTTTCGGCACGTTTTTTAGCAAGCTCTTCTGCCGTGATCATGTCGGCCATTTCGCATCCTGCCGTGATATCCGGAAGGAGTACGATCTTATCGGGCGACAAGATGTTCGCCGTTTCTGCCATGAAATGCACACCGCAGAATACGATCACGTCGGCATCCGTTTCTGCCGCACGACGAGAAAGATCAAGCGAATCTCCGATAAAATCCGCAATATCTTGGATCTCGGCAGGCTGATAGATATGTGCCAAGATAACAGCGTTGCGTTCTTGTTTCAAACGTTTGATTTCTGCTACCAAATTGTTCATTTTATTCGCTCCTATTGTTAGGTATAGTGAGAGTTTCTTTCCCCTCAAACGGCTGCTTCCAATCAAATTATAATACGATTGAGCACCGACTGCAAGGACAAAGAGCCATTCTCAGTTGACATCTGTATTTGTGACGGCTACGCTTCTTCACCGTAGCGATTCGGCCCTTCTGTGCCCTTACGCAGGATCAGATATAACCAAAAGAAAACATTGACTACCGGTACGAAGTAGAGAAGCGACATCTTGCCGTCATGACCGAGGTCGTGACAACGGCGGATCGTCAGCGTCCATTGACCGAGTATCAAAAAGAGTGAAACGACGAGAATGATAGCCATCGCGCCGCGGCTCGGGAGAAGCATCGGGTCGATACCTGTGCTCGTCGGCATGATGAGCCATTTCATGAAGAGCGCGGGACCGCCGTTTAAAAAGATCTCCAGACCGCCCGGCATAAACAGATAATTGAGCACTGCGATGATCGCCGTATAGATCACGTTACGCACGAAGAATGCTTTTCGCGCCAATCTTCCGCGGAGCGAAAAATACTTATCAACGAGCGTCTCTTCCATCATGAATTCCTCTGCCGGGATCTCCGGCGGAAGTTCTTTGCCACAGTTCGTACAAGTCTTCTCACTGGCAGGAACCAATGTCCAGCAATGGGAACAATATCGTCTTTCTTCCACAATCGCTTCCTCCTACATGAATCTGCTATATATCCCTTCTATTTTAATTGATTTTGATAAAAAAAACAACCATTACGGGAATGTATACACGATACACCACACTTGCGCAAGCCGTCTATTTGGCGCTCCATGGTACGCCGTTTGCATCTTCCCAATAGAGCCCTTTGCCGTGCTGTGTCCAATGCGCGCCCCAGCCCGCCTCGACAAAATCCTTTTCGCACGCGCCTTCGGTCAACTTGTAGACGAGCGTCGCGACCATCTCCTGATGTGCCAATTCTTCCGTACCGATATCGGTGAGGATCGCCTTGGCTCTGCTTGTCGGCATAGCATACCTTTGATTGATATATTGAAGCGACGCCGACAGTTCACCGTTCGGCCCGCCGTATTGCGCGACGACGAGCTTGGCGAACTTGACGTCGGGGCGTGTGACCTTGACAGGGCGCTGTAAACATCGTTGATAGACCCACATCGCATATCCCTCCTACATTTCCCACGGCCACGGGCCTTCTGCCCAGAGCCATGTTTCTTGCGAGCGTATCGTCTGACCGATCGCAAACATCGGCCCGCATTGACGCTCATACTCACGCACCATCTTGCGGAGCTTTTCGTTCACCGTCTCAAAATCGACGAGCGCCGCGCTATCGCTCGGATGCGTATCGAGATAGAGTCCCAGCTCAAGCGCCGCGAACTGCACCTCTTGGATCTTTTTCAGCATCGAAGACTGTTTTTCCCGTTCCATCCGCTCTCCTCCTTTCATTCCGGTATCGGATATACTCCCCAGAGCTCGGGGAACAGCGTCCCTTTGACGAGTGCTTCTTTGAGCGGCAACGATCGATGATACATCTGTATCGGCATATATACGTGCGCGAACTGCTGGCTTTTTACGACGCTGAATGCACAGCCGCTCTCTGACGCCGAATCAAGGTCGCAGATGGCTTCTTCGCAAATGCCGCCCCGCCCTCGCATCACTTCTGACATAGAGCAGACCTCCTTTTTCATCAAACTACCGTATCATATGTGACGCGAAACGCCCCTGCTACAAATAAAAAAGAGAGACGGTCTTACCATCTCTCTGTCTGTCTTATTCTTTTGATTCTGCCGCGGCCTGTCTGTCCGCTTCGGCTTGTTCGCGTTTGAGCTTGGACCGAGCAAGGCTTACGTTCTTGCGATGGATGCTGAGGAGACCGCCGACGCACACCAGATTGATGATGAGCGACGTACCGCCGTAGCTGATGAACGGGAGCGGCACCCCGATAACAGGGAGCGAGCCCATGACCATCAGCATATTGGACACCGCTTGTCCGCTGATCAAAAGCGTCAAGCCCAAGGCAAGCATCTTACCGTAACAGTCTTCCGTCTGCTTGGCGATACGGAACCCGTGATGCGTGAACAAGACGAATGGAAATACGATGCACAAGATCGTTAAGATGAATCCCCATTCTTCGCAAAATACGGCGAACGCAAAGTCGGTATGCGATTCGGGCAAGTAGCTGTACTTGCTGAGACCGCCGCCCCAGCCCGCACCGCCGAATCCGCCCGAGCCGATGACCATCTTGGCTTGACTGGCTTGATATTCGATATCGCGATTCTCTTCGATGCCGAGCCAAACGAGAACGCGCATCAGTCGATACGGCGCGAACATGATACATACGACGACACTTGCCGCGACAACACCGACGAGCGTACGTATCTGCTTGGAGTTCAGCCCTCCCATGAAGAACAATGCCACTCCGATCGCGATAACGATCGCCGCCGTTCCCATATCGGGCTGAAGCAAGATGATACCGCCCATAGCAAGGATCGCACCCATCGTTTTGCTGATCAGTTCGATCGAGCCTCCACTGCGAAGCGTTTTACCGATATAGCTTGCCGCAAGCATCACCGATGCAAGTTTCGCGATCTCGGACGGTTGGAACTGGAAGAAACCGAGGTCGAGCCAGCGACGCGCGCCGTTGATCTCTTCACCTGTAAATCGTACTACGATACATAAGCCGATCGCAACGATGGTGAGCACCTTTCCCCACTCTTCGGTCTTCCAATAGTTTATCTTGCTGGTTATGTACATCGCACCAAAGCCGACGAGGCCCAAGATCACCTGTTTGATAGCCAGACCACCGCCGCTTGCGACATAACTGGCGCTGTAAATGTTGATCGCGCCGAATATCGTGAGTACAAGCACGCTCAAGAGAACGCCTTGCCCGTTATCGTGAAATAAATTTAATATCGATCTCATAGTATCAGTTGTTTCCTCCTTGAACGGATATATCCCGTACCTGTAAATTATACCAACCTACGCACCGCCTTTCAATAAGCAAATCGCACCATCCGCGAATATCATACAGTAAATTATCTTTACTTTTCCGCGAGGTGATCCGTATGCTTTTACCGCCCTGCCGTCTTGCCGTATTCGACTGCACAGACAACGCGCTTCTCCTTCTGCACGCCGCGAGCGGAGATGTTCTTGCCCGCCGCCCGCTCCCACACACGCACCGCCCGCTTGCCCTATGTTCTGCCTGGCGAGGCGTCTTTTTCTTCGCCAACGGGAGAGCCGACGGCTCTGTCTACGAGCTTCGCCAAAACACGTGGGCACGTCGCCCTGTCACTCTGCCGACGATGACAGCCGTCTGCCCCGCACGTGATGAGAACGCCTGTTACCTCGCATCTGCCCGCGGTACGCTCTACCGCCTCGACTTCGCTTCACAAAAGCTGACCGCGCTCGGGTCATCGCCCTACCTCTGCCGTGCGCTGGTGTGCGGCGACCATCTTGCCTCTGTCTGGGAAACAGAGGACGACACCGTCTGCGCGATACATAACAGGGATGGCACGATACTGTCCGAACACCGATTGGACGGCACGACAGCGACAGCAACGATGGCAGGCGCATCGATCCTCTTTCCGTTCACAAACGGCAAAGAATGCGGCGAAGGACTCCACATCATCAAGACCGATGCACCGTTTCCCACAGTCACGACCGTCTCGCTCAAAGCCCCC
>JAFPBC010000100.1 GCA_017390595.1 Selenomonadales bacterium
TCGTCTGCGGTCGGTTTTAAGTACGCCAATCTTTCTCGCACCGAATACCGCCAAGATAAGCAGAGCCACTACGATACCACAGCCGACCAATACGCTGACTTCCGTCAACAAAAATGCGCTGATACCAAGACAACAGCTGATGCCATACATCAACCATACAGCTTGTTTCTGCGACAAGCCCATCGCCAACAAACGATGGTGCAGATGCCCTTTGTCGGGCTTGAAGATCGGTTCACCGCTCAACTTGCGGCGCAATATCGCGAACGCCGTGTCGAGTATCGGAAGACCGAGTGCCACGATAGGCACGATCAGTGCGATCGTTGCCGCACTTTTGACAGCCCCGATGATCGAGACTGCCGCCAGGACGTATCCGAGGAACATACTTCCCGTATCGCCCATGAATACTCTGGCAGGATTCATATTATAACGAAGGAATCCGATCGCGCTGCCCGCAAGCGATACAAGGAGCATCGCCACGACCATATTTCCCATATCCGCCGCGATAAAGAATATCGACAGCGCCGCGATCGTCGAGACACCTGCCGCCAATCCATCGAGACCGTCGATGAGATTGACCGTATTCGTAAGTCCCACGATCCAGAATATCGTGATCGGGATAGCAAGCCATTCAAAATAAATGAGCTCGCCGCTGAACGGATTCATCACCCAATCGATCCGAATATCAAAAAACAGTAACGTCGCCGCCGCCACGATCTGTCCCACCAGCTTGACCTTTGCCGCCAACTGATACAGATCGTCCAAAATGCCGACCGCTACGATCACAGTACTACCTATCAAAAGACCCATTACTTGCTGGCTGAACGGCGCCGTCGCCAAGACTGCCGCCACAAAAGCCACGTATATCGCAAGCCCGCCCATACGAGGTATCGGCTCACGATGTACCTTGCGCGCATCGGGTGCATCCATCGCACCCACTCTGATCGCCAACTTGATCGCTATCGGTGTCAGAATATACGAAGCAAGCAAAGCAATGAGGAACGCTGCCACATACGGTTGCATCGCATACACCTCACTTCTATGCAATATATCAATTTTACAGCAGGCATACTGCTATGTCAATTAAAATACAGGTTCGGTATCATCCTTTTTCCCGATCGTCTGCGCGACACTGCCGGGAGACCAATATCCCTTCTGCGCCAGCTTATCGACATGACTCTTCAAGCATCTGCGAAGATCGATACGATACCGCTTCGACAAAATATAAAACATCGTAAAACAACATTGCGCAATATCGAGAAGCTCCTCGCCGCAGCCTTCCATCGCCTCCTGCTCGCCGATTCTCTCACGCTCGCCCGACGCGCCGCGTTTCTTCCCGACGAACTGCGTCAGCTCGCCGACCTCCTCTTGGATCTTGCAGACAGTCTTAAGAAGCGTCACATTCGCGATACCGAGATGCGGAAGCGCAAGCTGTTTGAACCCCGCATTATCAACGATGCGATAATTTTGCTGACGGTCAAACAGATAACCCTTCTTCTCGAGCTTATTCAAGTGACGTACCATCCATTCATCAATGGAGAACGAATACTTCTCCTCCAGCACGAACAGCATCGTCACACAAGTCTGCGCAACATCCAGTAGCTCCTGCACCACATCCGCCAAAAGCTCTCTCGCCTCGGGATCGTGCTGGATGCGAAACGCAGACTCCTTCTCATACGGCAAAAACAAAAGAACACTGCGCGCCAATTCGCCGCTCTCCTCCACGATCTTCAATATCGTAGAATCCATCGACGGAGTCAGACAATTCAATTTGGGCAAATAGACATATTCCAGCATCTTCTGCTCCTTTTCTTGCACAATACTTCATTCAAATTGTATCACACATTACCACGTTATTCAATTATTTGAAAACTGTTTTCACTCCTATCTCACGCGAAAAAATCCTCCCTCGCTCCTTATACATATCATCCCCGCCCGCACAAAACACGTATCATTCGCCCCTCGATCGGTCATACTACACACATGATCGTCTTCTCTCATAAAATTCTTTAAAATTTACTTTTCACGTATATTTAGTAGGGTTGACAAAATATACAACTTGGGTTATGATAATAATGAAAATAAACTTTGCTTGATGCAAGATATATAAAGGAGAGATTTATTATGGCATGTAACGTATCTCAGCAGCAAGAAGTCATTGAACAAGAAATGAAAGCTGCTCTCGGTAAAATCAAACATAAATTGCTCATCATGAGCGGTAAAGGCGGCGTAGGCAAAAGCACAGTTGCAACGAACCTCGCTGTATACCTCAGCGACCAGGGCTACAAAGTAGGCTTGATGGACGTTGATATCCACGGTCCGAGCGTATCGGGTCTTCTCGGTCTTACCAACATGAAGCTGTTCGCTGTTGAAGGCGGCAAAATTCAGCCGTTCCAATACAACGAAAACCTCAAAGTCGTATCTGTTCAGGGCTTCCTCGATCAGCCGGACACGCCGATCATCTGGCGCGGTGCTGTTAAAATGGGCCTTATCGGCGAATTCCTCTCGGGCGTAGAATGGGGCGACCTTGACTTCCTCGTGATCGACTGCCCGCCGGGTACAGGCGACGAACCGCTTACGGTCGTACAGAAGATCGAAGACTGTAAAGCAGTTATCGTAACGACTCCGCAGGAGATCGCACTTGCAGACGTTCGCAAATCGATCAACTTCTGTGCCAAAGCAGAGACCGAGATCGCAGGTCTCGTAGAAAATATGAGCGGTTTTGTATGCCCTGACTGTGGCTCTGTCCACAACATCTTCAAAAGCGGCGGCGGCATCATCACAGCGGCACAGTACGCTATCCCGTTCCTCGGCAGTCTCCCGATCGACCCGCAGGTCGTAGCGAACGGCGACGAAGGCAGAACGATGCTCACGCTCTCTTCCCAGACGAAAGAACGTATGGGCGAGATCGTGAAAAACCTCCTCGATCAGGTAAACAAATAAGAGGACGGCAAATATTGCAAAAAAGAAAGGCTTACTCCACAAGGGGTGAGCCTTTTTTGTGTTTTTTATCTCATTTTCTTTACTTTGTGACGCAGGGACGAAGAAAGTCTGGTCACTGGTTCATTTCTTCTCCTTCCCCTTCTTTCTTGCACCGCACAAGAAAGAAGCAAAGA
>JAFPBC010000101.1 GCA_017390595.1 Selenomonadales bacterium
GTATCCGTTCGCATTATCGCGAGCTTGTCGACCTTGCTGTTATCAAGTTCGCCATCTCTCCGCTTATTTTATACGGTATCGCGCTTATACTCATCGACAATGAGATCATGCGCTATGCCCTCTTGATACTCTCCTTTACCCCGACTGCCGTCAACGCTGTCATCACAGCACGCATCTACGGGCTCAACCTCCACCTTACGATGGCGGCCTTCATCGCAACGACACTTCTATTCCTCATCCTTATCTACCCCGCCCTATTCTTCTTATTACCGCACTAAAAAAGAGAGCCTGCTCAGGCTCTCTTTTTTGTTATCTTCGTACTTTCACAGGAATCATTCCAAACAGTTTTCTCACTACACATGTTTTATCATAGTGATCTCTCCAGACCGTGATACCGAGGAATTTGATATCATGATCAATTTTTTTCTCTTTAACAATGATGATCCCGCCCAAATATTTTCGGTTGGTCGCTACCGTTCTTGCCAGGATCAACTTCAAGAGTCGCTGACCGCTCATGCTGCAGTCAAGCTCCGTGATATGTTCATCTTGGATAAACGCTGTCGCTGTATCTAAAATACATTCCCGACTTTCTTTGCTTCTGTTTCGTACGATCGTAGTCACTACCGCCCGCAGAAAAAATTCGATCGCAAAACGACGATGCTCATCAATTCCATTCTTTTTGAGTTCATGATACAATGCGATCGCACTTTTCATCATATCTTGATTGATGCTGCGCTTGACGCGAACATCAGACATGATACTGCGCACACGTTGTCGATAATGATACAGCACGTCTTCAATATAGACCATGCGTCTGCTGTGAAGCGCATAGAGTCGCCACCAGTATTCGTCTTCGTGTTTAAGTCCCGCGGGAAAGCGAATTTGATTATCTTCAATAATACTTCTCCGATATATCTTGTTCCACAAACAACAGTTCGTATTCTCAATGACTTCTTCTGTCAGTTCGGTTTCCGTCGGGAAACGATACCGCAAATATTCTTTTAGGCTTTTTATTTTTTTATGTCGGTCTCCGAATAAACGTGTCGCACACATTGCTATGTCCGCCTGCGATGATACGATGGCATGATACAGTTTCTCGCAGAAATCTCTTTCTACATAGTCGTCACTGTCTACGAACATGATGTATGGTGCTGTGCTATGTTCAAGACCGCTGTTTCGCGCAACTGCTATGCCTTGGTTCGTCTTATGTCGGACGAGTTTGATACGAGCATCTTTCTGCGCATATCGCTCGGCAATGGCCGCTGAATCGTCAGTCCCACGATCATCGACAAGAACGAGCTCAATATTGTCCATCGTTTGATTCAAAACAGAATCCAGGCACTGCGGTAAATATTCCGCTACATTATAGAATGGGATGATAATTGATATTTCCGGCCTATTCATAGTGATTCCTCTTGACATTTTATTTGTACTTTTATTTTATATCTATTAAATGTCTTTTTCAATACTTTCATTTTCAATCTTCTTTTCGCATACAAAAACGGCACGCTTTGCCTGCGTGCCGTTCATTTTTATTCTACTGTTACGCTTTTCGCGAGGTTTCTCGGTTTGTCAACGTCACAGCCGCGTGTAATAGCCGCATAGTAAGCGAGGAGCTGGAGCGGAATGACGGCAAGGAGCGGAGCGAGAAGCGAGTTGGTGCGCGGTACGAAGATGGTATGATCGACGTATTTCGCGATATTTTTGTCGCCTTCGAGCGCGATACCGATAACGACGGCATCACGTGCTTTGATCTCTTTGATGTTGTTGACAGTTTTGTCATAGATGTCTTCCTGCGTTGCAAGAGCGATGACAGGGATACCTTCTACGATCAGCGCGAGCGTACCGTGTTTGAGTTCGCCTGCCGCATATGCTTCGGCATGGATGTAGGAGATCTCTTTGAGTTTGAGCGAGCCTTCGAGTGCTACGGCATAGTCGAGCGAACGGCCGACGAAGAATACATCTTCGTTGAAACCGTATTTCGTAGCGAACGTTTTGATCGGTTCTACGTCCTCGAGCATCTCGTGGATCTGCGTCGGCACTTGTTTGAGTGCCTCTACAAGCTCAGCCGCGCGTTCGGGTGCTACTTTACCATTGAGCTGACCCATGTAGACAGCGAGCATGAACATCATGATGAGCTGCGTGGTGTACGCTTTGGTCGATGCTACTGCGATCTCGGGACCTGCCCACGTGTAGAGCACATTGTCTGCTTCACGCGCGATGGAGGAGCCGACGACGTTCGTTACAGCGAGCGTGCGCGCGCCCATTGCTTTGACCTCTTTGAGTGCCGCAAGCGTATCGCTCGTTTCGCCCGACTGGCTGATAACGATCGCGAGCGTATCTTTGTCTACGAGCGGACTGCGATAACGGAATTCCGATGCGATATCGACTTCGACCGGAATGCGGGCGAGTTTTTCGATATAATATTTGCCGACGACGCCTGCATGGTATGCGGTACCGCAAGCTACGATGAATATCTTCTTAATATCGGCAAGGTCGTGTTTCGTCCATTTGAGTTCGTTGAGAGAGATGCCCGAACCGTCTTTGGCAAGACGAGCCGACATCGTTTCACGGATGGCTTTCGGCTGTTCGTAGATCTCTTTTATCATGAAATGCTCATAGCCGCCTTTTTCTGCTGCTTCGGCATCCCAGTTGACTTCGAATACTTTTTTCGTGATGGGCACACCGTCACGGTTGTATACCCATACGGAGTCGCTTTTTACGACTGCCATTTCGCCGTCGCTCAAGATATACGTACGGCGTGTACGCTGAATGATAGCAGGGATATCGGATGCGATGAAGTTTTCGCCTTCACCGAGACCGATGACGAGCGGATTGTCCTGTTTCGCGCAGACGATCTTACCCGTGTCATGTTCGCTCATGATAACGAGCGCGTACGAACCTTCTACCATGTTGAGCACTTTGCGAACGGTGTCTTCGAGAAGTTCGCCTTCTTCGTAGACTTCTTCCAAAAGGTGCGCTACGACTTCTGTATCTGTTTCGGAGCGGAAGGTATGACCTTTTTCGATGAGCATTTCTTTGAGGCTCATGAAGTTTTCGATGATGCCGTTGTGTACAACGACGAATTTACCCGTGCAATCCGTATGCGGATGCGAGTTGCGGTCGGACGGTCTGCCGTGCGTTGCCCAGCGTGTATGACCGACACCGATGGAGCCTTCGGGCTCATTTCCTTTGATCTTCTGCTCGAGTACTTCGAGTCTGCCGAGGCTTTTTTCGACGCGGATCGTTTCACCGTTGTAGACAGCGATACCTGCCGAGTCATAGCCGCGGTATTCCAATTTAGACAAGCCTTCAATCAAGAACGGCGTTGCTTTATCCTGACCGATATATCCAACAATACCACACATAATTTGGTATCCTCCAACCTGTTTGTATTTGCTGTTTAGCTGCTTTGTGCCCGAATCACTTCGGGTTTTGTCAGCTGACTAACGGTTACAGCAACCGAGAGGCACCCGCTGAATGTTTCGATAAACCTCTCCCTCGTCTACTTGGCGACCCAAGTCCCAGCGCTATCATGTAAAAAATGCGCGATCCTCCTTTTTTCTTCGAACAGAATAGAAAGAGGCACGCCCATACGTGCCTCTTTTCAATGCAAGCATGATTACTATTAGTTTACTCTAAAAATGCGCGTCCGTCAATCTTGGCCTTGTTCTTTCCGTACGACATCTGCGATTTTACCAACGATGGTATCGAGCACTTCTGCCGTAGGGCCTTCTGCCATGACACGGATGAGCGGTTCGGTGCCCGACGGACGAACGAGGATGCGTCCTGCATCACCGAGCTCGGCTTCGCCTTCACGGATCGCCGCGAGGATAGCTTCGTTCGTTTCCCAGCCCGCTTTCGATTTGACACGGACGTTGACGAGAAGCTGCGGGAACGTGACCATGCACGCCGACAATTCGGAGAGTTTTTTGCCGCTCTGCGCGACTGCCTGTACGATCTGGAGTGCCGTAACGAGACCGTCGCCTGTCGTTGCGACATCGCTGAAGATGATATGACCCGACTGTTCGCCGCCGAGGACATAGCCGTTCGCGCGCATATTTTCGAGAACGTAGCGATCGCCGACTGCCGTTACTTCGATGCGGATACCGGCTTTTTTCATTGCCTGATGAAGACCGATGTTGCTCATGACGGTAGCTACGAGCGTATCGTCTGCGAGTTTGCCTTCACGCTGAAGTTTGAGCGCGCAGATGGCCATCATATGGTCGCCGTCAACGACTTCGCCGTTTTCGTCTACTGTAAGGCAGCGGTCTGCATCGCCGTCGTGTGCGATACCCATATCCGCGCCATGTTCTTTGACTGCCGCCTGCAGGCTCTCTAAGTGTACCGAGCCGCAGTTGTCGTTGATGTTGATGCCGTTCGGTTCGTTATGAAGCACGATGACTTCCGCACCGAGGCGACGAAGCACTTCGGGCGTAACGGCATAAGACGAGCCGTTCGCACAGTCTACGACGATCTTCATACCTTTGAAGTCGCCCTGTACGGTGCTGAGTGCGTATTTGATATATTCTTCCGCAAGGTCTGTGCGATATTCGATCGTACCTACTTTGGCACCTGTCGGTTTTTCGAGTTTCTCAAGACCGCCGAGAAGCAGTTCTTCGAGCTCTGCTTCTACCGAGTCGAGAAGTTTATAACCGTCACCGCCGAAGAATTTGATACCGTTATCAGAAAATACGTTGTGCGATGCCGAGATGACGACGCCTGCCTGTGCGCCGATAAGTCTTGCGAGATATGCGACTGCAGGTGTCGGGATGACTCCGAGGAGGATGGCTTTACCACCCGCCGAGCAGATCCCTGCCGCGAGTGCCGCCTCGAGCATCTGACCCGAGATGCGCGTATCGCGTCCGATCAAGATAACAGGTTGTCCTTCTGTATGCTGTCCGAAATATGCCGTTGCCGCACAACCCATCTGATATGCCATTTCTGCCGTTACTTCACGGTTGGCAACGCCTCTGACACCGTCTGTTCCGAATAATTTTCCCATGTTTCCGTCTCCTTTGCGTTCACTTTATGATAAAGGTCGATATTCTGCCATGATCTTCGTTGCTGTATGCAGACCGTCAAGCGCGGCACTCATGATACCGCCCGCATAGCCCGCGCCTTCGCCCATCGGATAGATACCGCTCGTGTTCTCCGACTGGAGGTCGTCTCCGCGTCGGATACGAACAGGCGCCGAGGTGCGTGTTTCGATACCCGTCATGACGGCTCCCTCATGGTCGAATCCGCGTATCTTTCTGCCGAATTCGGGAAGCGCGTGACGAAGCGTATCCGTGACAAATTCGGGGAGGCAGTCCGTCAGGTTCGCGCGCACCACACCGGGACGATACGACGGTTCTGCGAGGAACGGTGTTCCTTCCGTTCCGTTTAAAAAGTCACCGACCGTCTGGCACGGTGCATGATAGTTCGAGCCGCCAACGATGTACGCTTGTCGTTCCCATTTATCCTGGAAATCAGCTCCGCAAAGAACGCCGTCACCGCAATCGGACGGCTCTACATTGACGACGAGCGCACTGTTGGCAACGCCCGAATCACGAGCAAACACGCTCATACCGTTCGTGACGACACCGCCTTCTACCGAGGTCGCGCCGACGACTTGTCCGCCGGGGCACATACAGAACGAATATGCCGTTCTGCCATTCGTCTTGTCATGATAGACGAGCGCGTAGTCTGCCGCACCGAGTGCGGGATGACCTGCGCTTTCGCCGTATTGCGCACGGTCGATGAGTTCTTGCGGATGCTCGATACGCACACCGATAGAGAACGGTTTTGCTTCCATCGCAAGACCTCTTCTGTGGAGCATACGATATGTATCGCGCGCGCTGTGACCGATGCCTAAGAGCACGACCGATGCTTCGATCGTCTCTTCGCCGTTTACCTCGACGGCTGTGATATTACCGTGCTCAAGACGCACATCAGTCACTTGTGCGCCGAAACGCACTTCTCCGCCGAGTCGTTTGATCTCCTCGCGGATATTTTTGACCATCGTACAGAGCTTATCTGTACCGATGTGTGGTTTGTTCACATAGAGTATTTCCTCGGGCGCACCTGCCGCGACGAACATCTCCAAGACCGTTCGCATCTGACTGTCGCTGACGCGAGTCGTCAGTTTCCCATCTGAGAATGTTCCCGCGCCGCCTTCGCCGAACTGGATATTCGTTCGCACGTCAAGCTCTCCCGTCTCTTCAAAATGACGGATAGCCGCTTGTCTGTCTTCTACGCACGCGCCGCGCTCTAAGATGAGCGGTGCATAGCCGTATTTCGCAAGTACAAGGCCCGCTACCATTCCCGCAGGACCGAATCCGACGATCACGGGACGAACATTCATCTTCTTCGTACCAAACGACGGAGCGAACACCTCTGCAGGCGGTGCGATCTTCACATCGTTTGAAGCGGCACGTTTCAGGACATCATTTTCACGTCCCGACACCGCTACGTCGATCGTATATACAAATGTAATATTCTGTTTGCGTCTCGCATCGACTGCTTTTCGCACAACAACCACCCCAAGCACAGCTTGAGGTGGTATTCTTAATTTTTTCGCAGCAAGAACCGCAAGGCTCTTTTTA
>JAFPBC010000011.1 GCA_017390595.1 Selenomonadales bacterium
GCTTCTTCCTCCTGCTCGAGGATACCGATGATGTTAGCCATATCCATATAGATACCTTGTGCCTGTGCGAAAAGCTCTGCATTGTGGATGCTGTTATCTTTCATCACTGCCGCATGGTAGATGTTGATCTCTTTTGCGAGCGCGAACAAGTAGCTGATCGCAAGTGCCGTGTTGAAGTCGTCTTCCATCGCGGTGTCGAAGTTCGCCATTGCTTCTTTTGCCGCGCGGACGAGTGCCTGTGCTTCTTGGCTGTCAGCGCTGCCGTTTACTTTGGCAAGCTCTTCGCACGCTTTTTTCGCTACTTCGAGACGCTGGAGCGAACGAGCCGCTTCGGTCAAACGTTCGTCGCTGAAGTCGAGCGGCGAGCGGTAGTGCGTCGATACGATGAAGAAACGAAGCACTTCGCCTTTGTAATGTTCGAGGATATCTTGTACCGTGAAGAAGTTGCCGAGCGATTTGCTCATTTTTTCTTCGTTGACGGTGATAAAGCCGTTGTGGAGCCAGTAGCGTACGAACGGTTCACAACCACTGCACGCTTCGGACTGCGCGATCTCGTTTTCGTGGTGCGGGAAGATAAGGTCGCTTCCGCCGCCGTGGAAGTCGAACGAGCAGCCGAGATATTTGAGGGACATCGCCGAGCATTCGATATGCCAGCCGGGGCGGCCTTTGCCCCACGGGCTGTCCCAAGCAGGTTCGCCCGGTTTCGCGCTTTTCCAGAGCGCGAAGTCCATCGCATGCTGTTTGCGTTCGTCGACATCGACACGCGCGCCTGCTTTCATGTCGGTGAGCTCACGACCGCTGAGTTTGCCGTAGCTGTCGAATTTTTCTACGCTGTAATAGACGTCGCCGTCTACTTCGTAAGCGAAGCCTTTGTCCTGGAGCGTCTGTACCATGTCGATGATCTCCTGCATATGGTCGGATACACGCGGATAGATCTCTGCACGGATAACGTTCAATTTGTCCATGACTTCGAAGTAGGAGTCGATGTAGCGGTCGCAGATGGTCTTCCACGTCACACCTTCCGTATTTGCCGTACGGATGATCTTGTCATCGACATCGGTGAAGTTCTGGATATGTTTTACCTGATAGCCTTTTTTCGTAAGGTAGCGTTTGATAACGTCCCACGTTACGAACGGACGCGCGTTGCCGATATGCGGGTGGTTATACGGCGTTACACCGCAAACGTACATACCGACTTTGCCTTCCTCTTTCGGGATGAATTCTTCTTTCTGTTTCGTCAAAGTGTTATATACACGAAGTGCCATGTTATTTTTTCAGCTCCTTTTCGAGTTTCGTGATCTTTTCTTGCAACAACTGCAAATGGTGCTGCATACAGAACAGCATCTGTCCTTCCGGGTCCGGAAGCTGGTCGTGTCTGAGGTCGACATCGTCTTCCCCTCCGCGGACTTTTTCGCCGTACATGCAGACGATCTTGCCGGGGATACCGACGACCGTGGCATACGGCGGTACTTCTTTCAAAACGACCGAGCCCGCGCCGATCTTCGCGTGCTCACCGACGGTGAACGAACCGAGGACTTTGGCACCGCTGGCTACGACGACATTGTCGCCGATGGTCGGGTGACGCTTGCCTTTTTCTTTGCCTGTACCGCCGAGCGTGACGCCCTGATACAGCGTGACATTCTTACCGATCTCCGCCGTCTCGCCGATAACGATGCCCGTACCGTGGTCGATGAAGAGGCCTTCACCGATGGTCGCGCCGGGATGTATCTCGATACCCGTCAAGAAGCGGGCGAGGTTCGATATCATACGCGGGAGAAGTACCCATCCGCGCAGGTAGAGCTTGTGCGACAGACGATGAAACCAGATCGCATGCAAGCCCGAATAACAGAACACGACTTCCCACACACTGCGTGCCGCAGGGTCGCGATCGAATACGACTTGAATATCTTTTTTTAATCGTTTGAACATCCTTTTTCCTCCTGTCGCCTTTTTTCAAACAAAAAGCCGCCTACCTCGTATCAGAGGCGGCGGCCCGCGGTTCCACTCTGCTTCTCGCCCTATATGGATAGAGCGACTTGCGTGCAGGATAACGGCTGCTGCCGAGCAGACCTACTATCGGTTCGATCTGCTTGCTCCGAGGTGCATTTCCGCGACACTTCCCATCGTGCGGCTTTCAGCCAATGACCGCACTTCTCTGCATGGTGCTGTGAGCGTACTCTCCTCATCTTTGCATGTGGTATATGTTATGTACAGATTATACGAAAAGTTCCCCTTTCCGTCAATCTTCTTTTTTACTTGAGGGCATCGAGCGTACGTGCCATTCTTGCGAGGATACGTTCGCGGCCGATGATGGGGATCATTTTTGCAAGGTCGGGACCGTGCATCTGACCCGTCGTTACGATGCGGAGCGGCATGAATACTTTTTTGCCGCCTACTTTGAGTTCTTTGCCGATGGCTTTGAAGATGGCTTTGACAGCCGCGAAGTCAACGACTTCGAGCTCATTCATCTTCTGCGCGAAGAGCGATGTTACGGCAGGTACCGTTTCGTCCGCGAGGATCTCTTTCATCTCTTCGTCCGTCACATCGAACGCATCGTTGAAATAGAGGTCTGCAAGCTCGGTGAGCTGTGCCGCATAGCTGAGGTGATCCTGTACAGCGGCGGTGAATTCAACGAGTTTTGCTTTTTCTTCTGCGGAGATGTCTTCTGTGATGTAGCCTGCTTCTACGAGATGCGGGATAGCAAGGTCGCAGATCATCGCGGGATCGGCATTTTTCATGTACTGGGCATTGATCCAGTTGAGTTTGTCGATATCGAATACGGCAGGATTTTTCGCAACGCGATCCATGGAGAACTGCTCGATGAGCTGTTCTGCCGAAAGGATCTCTTCTTCACCCGTCGGCGACCAGCCGAGGAGTGCGAGGAAGTTGACGATCGCTTCCGGGAGATAGCCGAGTTTGCGATACTGATCGACGCTCGTTGCGCCGTGACGTTTGCTCATTTTCGTACGGTCTTTGCCGAGGATGAGCGATACGTGACCAAAACGCGGTGTCGGAAGGCCGAGTGCTTCGTAGAGCACGACCTGACGCGGCGTGTTGGAAAGATGTTCTTCGGCACGGATAACGTGCGTGATCTCCATCGTAGCGTCGTCGATAACGACAGCGTAGTTGTATACGGGGATACCGTCCGATTTTACGATAACGAAGTCACCGACACCGTTCGAGTCGAACGTGACGCGGCCGCGTACCATATCATCGACGATGATCTCTTGATTTTCGGGAACACGGAAGCGAATGGTCGGTTTGCGGCCTTCCGCGCGATACGCTTCTTTCTGTTCTTCCGTCAAGTGACGGCAATGACCTTGGTAGATCGGCATTTTGCCTGCGTCTTTGAGCGCCTGACGTTCCGCTTCGATCTCTTCATCGGTGCAGAAACATTCGTAAGCCTGTCCGCTCGCGAGCAATTTTTTCGTGTATTCTTCGTAGATGTGAAGGCGTTCCGTCTGACGGTACGGGCCGTGCTCGCCACCGACATCGATACCTTCATCCCACGTGATACCGAGCCATTTCAAGGCCTCTTTGATATTTTCTTCCGACTCTTTCGTCGAACGTTCTCTGTCTGTATCTTCAATACGAAGTACCAAGCATCCTTCGTCTTTTTTTGCAAGTAACCAGTTAAAAAGTGCCGAACGCGCACCGCCGATATGGAACGGACCCGTCGGGCTCGGTGCAAAACGCACTCTCATTTTATCAGCCATGTAATATTCCCCTCCAGAATAACTTATTCTTGTATTGTATCAGATTCTATCCCGTTATGTAAAGAGAAAAGCGAAGGTGTACGTGCGGTTTACGCATTTTCCTTCGCTTTTGTTACCGAATGATGAGTCTTAGCATACCGCCTTCGACAACAGGGCAGGCACGCAGCGTCTTATCATCGCCCTCCGACTGCCATACAGCCATCGCCTCTGTCAGAACGAACCGCAAAAAGAGCGCGCCGTCATGCCATACCTCCGCCCGCCATCCGCCGTCATCAGCAGACAGTCTGACTTCGCTCGAAGCCATACAGACGGACGGTACCAACATCAAAAGGCAGATGACCATGACCATGAGCCGTCGTTTCATATCGCTTCCTCCCCGTACGTTTTTCTTACTATGTACGGAGAACCATATTTTTATGCGTCTTTCTCGACAAGAAGCGCGACGGCATACGATGCCATGCCTTCTTTCGTCCCCGCGAAACCGAGACCTTCCGTCGTCGTCGCTTTTACACCGACCTGACCGACGGCGATCCCGAGCGCATCGGCGATATTGCTGCGCATCGCGTCGATATGCGGTGCGAGCTTCGGTGCCTGCGCCACGATCGTCGCGTCGATGTTGCCGACCGCATAGCCGTGCTCGCCGAGGAGCTTGCCGACGTGCGTAAGAAGGATAAGGCTCGAGATGCCTTTATACTGCGGGTCCTTGTCGGGGAAATGTTTCCCGATATCGCCAAGCGCCGCCGCACCTAAGAGCGCGTCCGAGATGGCATGAAGAAGCACATCGGCATCCGAATGACCGAGAAGCCCTACCTCATGTTCGATCTCGACGCCGCCCAAAATGAGCTTACGTCCTTCTGTCAATCTATGTACATCATATCCGATCCCTACTCGCATCATATTCTTCCTTTCA
>JAFPBC010000102.1 GCA_017390595.1 Selenomonadales bacterium
GATCTTATCGACACGCGAGAACAGATCGAGCATCGTTTCACGTACATATTTGAGCGAATCAGCAAGCACAGCACGCGAGTCGACACGCTTGCCATCGTGGATCAAGAATGCAGGAATACGAAGCGTACCCGTCGGATAGCCCGATTCTTCATCAAGATGCTCGAAATTATAGTCCACATACCAATTTACCGTCGGGTCGATCGGCATATCGACTTTTGCATTATTGATCGTCGCAATACCCGTCAACACAACAGAAGAACCGTCCGTCTGTACGGCAGAACCCGCATAGAAGTCCTCTATATCTTCAAGGAAAATGTGAATCGGAATTTTTTCATCCGTATCATTACCTGCCAGATCGATCCCGACCAAAGAAACGAACTTGATCTCGGGATGCTTCTTCAAAAGCTCTGCTACATCAGCAGGCTTCGAATTTGCAGGAATCACACATAACAAATCGGTAAACATTGATTATACCCCACCTTACCTCGTCTTTTAAAAAAAAATGCCAGTTAAAAAGAAAAAACTTCTTCTTTTTCAACTGGCTCTCATTGCCTTTACAATATAACTACATACTTATATTGTATAAGAAAAGGTATCATTTGTCTAGTGTTTTTGCAGAAGTAACGATTTATTTTGACAAGCCGCGCTCTACTGCCATTTATCCGGGCGACTGTTCCTGATGATATCCATATGCTGTTTCATCACAGATGTAACAGATAACAAGTCGTTGACCTCATCTCCGAGCGAATATTGGCTGACTTCGCCACGTGCGACATCATGGAAAAAGTCATCTGCATTGCCCAGACCTTCCTTGGGACACTCGTTGATGACGAAATTCCACTTGATAAAAAATGCCAATTTATCCGCCGTCAAGAACGTAGAATACTCCTCCGAACGAGACGACAATATCAGTGCCGGTATCCCAAACGACGCCGCTTCGATCGGCACCTGCCCGATGCCGCCGACGAATAAATAGTCATCCCCGTGCTCCGATAAATATTGATACGTATCTATTCCACCCAAGAGAACATCTTTCTTTAGTCGAGCTACAAACTTAGCCACCTTAGTATTCGCATGGTCGATCGGACCTGCGATCTTATACGCTATGTTGTTCTGCTCACATATCTTGATAAAGTTATCAAGCGTCTTTAACTTGACTTCCGCAATACGCGATATAAACAGTGCCGTCGACTGCTTTTTATACGACCATCGCTGCGAAGTAGCTCTGATAAAATTGGGGACATGGTGTGCATCCTCGAACCTATTGGTATCATTGGCACAAGAATATACACGATAGTCAAACTGACGCATCAAAGAATGTGCCACCCTATATATCCCATGAATACACGCACCGACGATCGTCTTTTCCTTCAGATTTGCAATATTGACATCATGGAGATATTTCCATCCTTTAAAATGAAACTCCACAAATACAGGCTTCGCTTTTCTTACGATATGATCGAGCCAATACGTAAAATTCGGTGCCTTGTAATCAAGCAGAATATTGCAAAACTCGCGCAGCTTATCACTGCGGTCATATTTCGTAACGATGATCGGCTCATATCCAATGCTCTTCATATAGCACGCCTCATGATACAGCCTCGTCTCAACACCGCCCAGATCCTCTATCGAATCTATCACAAACACGACCGTCTTCTTAGACTGCCTTACAATATCATCAAGACCGCATGCCTGTATCGATGCATTATTACAGCCATTCTTCAGCAGATATCGCTCCGGGATAGACCGCTTCCAGAACTTCTTGCCAAACAAGAAAATCCTTTCACCCGTTTGCGAGCGATAAAAACGCACTATCTCCTTCTCGCGAAACATAACAGTGACTACATTGCCATAATATCCTTTTTTTATAATTGAAACCAATTTTCCCATACATATCTCCTACTTGCTATTCGCTACTATGATCGCAACATCACAGACCAAAGCCAATACAGGCTATCTCTTGATATGATCGCAAGACTACTGCTTATAGAGGTATTGATAACGATACCTCTATATAATTTCTAATGATAGCGTACATGAAAAATAATCATACTGTCAAGATTATTTTTTGTCACACATAGACAAAATCCTCCGCACTATGCCCTACTTCCATACGCGATAATCTCGTAATAAGCCACTATCATGCAACAAAATAGAAAAGCCCCCGATAAATTTATCGGAAGCTTCTCTACACGATCTGATCCATGACGGATCATACTTATAACATCTCATCAAACGCATCGTTTCAACACGCAAAAACGCCCCATATCCACCTATATCTTCTGCTGCCTGATCTGTACTGCTCGGCTCTTTTGCCATTGCTCAAAAGGATTTTTCACACGCTCAACATCACATCTAAACGTTCTCCCTCATCAAACATCTTCTCAACAGTACAAAGCATATCATTATAACGCAAGCGCACCTCATTCATGCATCTATTAACTCATTTTAGACATATCCATAGGCTGCAACAAACAACCACCAAGAGTAACGTTATCCGCGTTATATCACTGCTGATATCACAAATGCCCCTCAAATATCAATATAGCTATTCGGCACAGACGGCCACTCGGTCAACCTTGCATCAGCTTCTCTGTATCGCTGAATCTCAGCTTCTTTTTCTTCAGGCGACAACCTTTGAAACGCAAGACGTTCTTCCAAACGCTTGATCTCCGATTCCCATCCATGCGAAGACGATTTTAGCATCGCAATATATTCTTCCAAAGTCAATGCGTCAGCCTATCTCTTTTTCATTTTAGCCCTATTTTTCCTCGTCATATATGAATCCTCCAAAAGAGTCATTTCCCGCAATACACCTATAATAATATCAAAGCCAAATGCTTGTTCTACTCTATCAAATAAGCATACTCAGAGAAGTCGTACCCTACCAATATCAAATCTAACATTTTTAAGATAGCTTACACGCATCACGTTTGTCAGCATA
>JAFPBC010000103.1 GCA_017390595.1 Selenomonadales bacterium
AGGCAGGCGCAGTCCAATACACATGTCCTTCTCCTGTCATCATTGTCTATGTCAGGCGTACTTTTGGAAGCAGGCTACTTATCGAATGGGGAAGAAGCACGGCTTTTGTGTGACACCGCGTACCAAAACCGTCTGGCAGAGGCCGTTTTGGCAACTTTTCTGGAATATTTCGGAGAAAAAAGTGAATAAAAGGTTGAAAAATTATACAGATGTGATGTATAATTATATGAACCTTGCAGAGATGGAGGAATGAAATCATGATACGAGTTGGTATTGTCGGTGCGACCGGTTATACGGGCGAAGAATTGATGCGTATTTTGGCGAATCATCCCGAAGCGGAAGTTCGTTACATCACTTCCGAAAGCCAGACGGGCACCGAAATTACAAAAGTATACGGTCACTTGCATAAATATTACGATGGTGTTCAGCTGAAATCGCTTCAGGATTTAGCGGAGATCGCAGAGAATACCGATGTTATCTTCATCGGGCTTCCGCACGGTCATGCTATGGCTATCGGGAAGCAACTGGAATCGTACGATGTGAAGATCATCGACCTCGGCGGTGACTATCGCTTCTATGATACGGCGGTATACGAAAAATGGTATAACGTAGAACATACGCATAAAGATGCAAAAGCAGTATACGGTCTGGCAGAGTGGTATCGCGACCGTATCCGCGATGCGAAGATCGTCGGCAACGCAGGTTGCTATACGACGGCAAGTATCCTTGCGTTGGCACCGCTTGCAAAAGCGGGTCTCATCGATACGAAGTCTATCGTTATCGATGCCAAATCGGGCATGTCGGGGGCAGGCAGAGGGCTCAAGCTTTCCTCGCACTTCACCGAGATGTACGATAACTTCACGATTTACGGTGTTACAAATCACCGTCATACGCCCGAGATCGAACAGGCACTCACCGAGTTCGCGGGCGAAGATGTAATAGTCAACTTCACACCGCACCTCTTGCCGATATCGCGCGGTATTTTGAGCACCTGCTATGCAGACCTCAAAGAAGGCGTGACGGCAGAAGATGTAGACAAGGCATTCGCCGACTGCTATGCGGACGAACATTTCATTCGTTTGCTCGGTCGCGGTGCTTGCCCGATGGTGAAAAAAGTTCGCGGTTCGAACTTCTGCGACCTCGGCTGGCACATCGATCCGCGTACGGGTCGCGTCATCGTCGTATCGGCGATCGACAACCTTGTAAAAGGTGCGGCAGGACAGGCTGTCCAGAATATGAATATCGTATTCGGCCTTGATGAGTCCTGTGGCTTACAGCAAGTTCCGTTGTATCCGTAAGCCAAGTGGTAAAATACAGTTAAGAGAAAGAAGATGGAATGTATGACAATGGAAAAAATCGCTCCTAACGTGACGGCGCCGAAGGGTTTTCTTGCGGCAGGCGTCAAAGCGGGCATTAAAAAAAGCGGTAAAGAAGACGTAGCGATCATTTACAGTGAAGTACCGGCGGCAGCCGCAGGTGTGTTCACGACGAATACGATGGCGGCGGCACCTGTCGTCATCTCGCGCAAGGTTGCGGCGGGCGGTGTTGCTCGTGCGGTAGCGGTCAACGCGGGCTGCGCGAATGCTTGCACAGGCGAGCAGGGTGCAAAAGATGCACAACAGATGGCAGAGGCTGCGGCACAGGCACTCTCCGTACCGACGGAGCAGGTGTTCGTTGCTTCGACGGGTATCATCGGTCAGACACTTCCGATGGATAAATTGACGGCAGGTATCAAAGACGCTGTCGGCAAGCTCTCCAAAGAAGGCGGCAACGATGCGTGCCTTGCGATCCTCACGACGGATACGACGGAGAAAAAGACGGCGTATACGTTCACGCTCGGTGGTCAGACGGTCACCATCGCAGGTATGGCAAAAGGTTCGGGTATGATCCATCCGAACATGGCGACGATGCTCGCATTCGTTACGACGGACGCGGCGATCGACAGCGCGCTTCTTCAAAAAGCACTCAAAGATGCTGTTGAGGTATCGTTCAACATGGTCAGCGTAGACGGCGACACGAGCACGAATGACAGCTTGTTCGCACTGGCAAACGGTATGGCAGGCAATGCCGTTATCACTGATGCAGAGTCTGAAGACTATGCTGTCTTTGCCGAGGCACTCAAAACGGTATGTACCGACCTTGCGAAAAAAGTAGCCAAAGACGGTGAAGGCGCAACGAAATTCCTCGAAGTAACGGTAGAAGGTGCCGCTGATTTCGCGGCAGCGAAACAAGTCGCTATGGCGATCGCGAAATCGCCGCTCGTAAAAACGGCCTTCTTCGGCGAAGACCCGAACTGGGGCAGAATCATCTGCGCGATCGGTTACTCCGGTGTCGGCGTACAGCCTGCTGATACGAATATCTGGATCGGCGATGTACAGGTCGTCGCGGGCGGTATGGGCGCAGACTTCAAAGAAGCCGAGCTCAAACGCACGATGGCAAAAGATGATGTTGTCATTACGGCAAAAATCGGCGAAGGTACAGGAAAAGCAACTGTCTGGACTTGTGATTTTTCCTATGAATATGTTAAAATAAACGGTGAATATCACACCTAAAGAGTGAAC
>JAFPBC010000104.1 GCA_017390595.1 Selenomonadales bacterium
CAGCGCGTTATCGCGTCCTGTAAACGTCGGCATCGTAACAGGCGGATTCCATATGAAAAGAGTGTTCGACCAACTTGCCAAACACTCTTTCTCAAACGATATTCGATTCGTTACGATACCCGCTTACGGCGAGCACACGCACAAAGACGACTGGTACAACAACATCATGGGCTATCACATCGTACTTGCGGAATACGAAAAATGCCGCTAATATTTCAGCCTGCGATAACAGGCGACAGCCGCATATAAGATATCGACATTTTGCCAGCCGACGACGCGCCTCATGATACGAAGCGACCCCGACCGCAATCGTCCGTGCCAAAAATACGTCGGATACTCTGTGGTCGACAGCTTTTGGCAGAACGCTCTGCGCTCCGCGACCGACAGCCGAGGCCATGCCTCGCACAAATGAGCCAGCGTATTGAAAAACTCGGTCTTCGCGTCCCACTCGACGAATCGTCTGCGTTCCTCCGCGCTTATGAAATACGGCTCGAGCATAGCGACCTTCGCTCGATGGAGCCCCATGGCGATCTCCGCGAAATTTTCGATATACCGACTCGACAGCGACCCGTTATTACGCAGATAATATCGATAAAACCGAGGCGATAACGTCGAGATACGGTCCGCGACTCGCAAGACCTCATAGTTGAACAAGCGGTCTTCTCCGAACCGCACCGCTTCATCAAAACGGATACCGTATGTATCGAGAAGCGAACGCTTGTACCACTTGTTCGCGTTCGAATAAACATACATCACCTTTTTTTGAATATATGTCCGCAAAAACGTATCGCCCGTATATTCCTTATCCTCGAGCGCGGGCAGGCGGACTTCTTTCGCGCCGTTCGACGCGATAAAGTCTATCGAAAAGACGACCATGTCCGCTCCCGTCTTGCCGACACGCTCCGCACACGCTTCAAACGCACCCGCGTCAAGCTCATCATCGCTGTCCATGAACGTGACATACGCTCCGCGGGCATAGCCAAGACCCAGATTACGGGCAGACGACACTCCGTGATTCTCCTGCGAAAAAACCTTGATACGCCTGTCACGGTTCGCATACGTTTCGCAAATGCCGAGCGACCCGTCGGTCGACCCGTCATCAACGAGGATCAATTCCCAATCCGTATACGTCTGCGAAAGAACAGACTCGATCGCCTTCGGCAAAAAACGCTCCGCATTATAAACGGGAACGATCACAGATACTGACATATCTACACCTCCGTATAACCAAAAAGCTATCTCTCGATCACTCGACAGATAGCTTTTTTTCTTATTTCTTCGTCAAATGGCTCGAGCAGAAATCAATGAACGCACGACCCGCGCGCGAGATATAGCGGTCTTTTTTCCACGCGAGACCGATATCGATATAGAGCGGTTCCTCGAGCGGGATACCGACGATCTTGTCACTATCCTCGACCGTAACGCGCGGCAAGAACGATACACCGACCTTACGCGCAACGAGCCCTTTGATCGTCTCGACCTGGTTCGACGACAGAATGATATTCGGCGTAATACCGAGCTCCTTGAACGCCATCATCAACACATGACGATGATACGAGCCCTTTTTCAGCATCGTGAGCGGTTCGCCCGCCAGCTCTTCAAGCGCGATCTTCTCACGCGATGCCAGGCGATGCGATACAGGCAAACAAACGACGATCTCTTCTTTTAAAATAGGCTGTGTCGACAACAGATTGCCGATACCCGTCGTGATGACCATCCCGAGATCGAGCTCCCCATTCTCGAGCGCCTGTCGGATCGACATCGAACCGTCTTCTACGATCGACAACTCAAGCGACGGATGATGCTGCTGGAAATGCGAAAATATCTTCGGGAACAGATACGCGCCGACGATAGGCGGTATCCCGATCTTGACGGCACCTTTTTGCAGATTCTTATAATCATCGAGCTCTCGCACCGCGTCGCGGATATTCTCCAAGGCGACCTCGATACGCGACAAAAACACCTTCCCCTCGGGCGTCAGCGTAAGAAGCTTCTGACTGCGATCGAGAAGCTGTACCCCAAGCTCACTCTCGAGCTTCTGGATAGCGACCGTGATATTCGGCTGCGAAACATGAAGCCTCTGCGCCGCACGTGTGATGTTACGCAGACTGCTCGCCATATAAAAATACTCCAATTGGCGTAGTTCCATTTTCGTCCCCTCCGTTTGTTCGTACTGCCTGTTTCCGAACCATCGTATATGGATATATATTCTGCCTCGATCACGATATTCCTTCCATAAATATCATTTATCATAAGGAAAATTTATTGTATTATTAGTTTTTTCTATTCTCTATTCTCTTGCTTCATGCATCCATTTGCTTTATACTGTATAAATAAGAATAATTCCCAATTAGGAGGAATATCCCCTATGAAACGAATCCTCACCTTATTGTTATCGCTCTGTCTGATCGCCTGCTTCGTCGGCGGTTGTTCCACGAGCTCTGATACCCCACCGAAAAAAGCACGTTTCACCATCGTGACGAGCTTCTATCCGATGTATATCGACGCGCTTCAACTGACGAAAGACGTCCCCGGCGTCAAGGTCATCTGCCTGACGAAACCGCAAGTCGGCTGTCTGCACAACTACCAGCTGACGCCCGAGAATATCAAGACGCTCGAGCGTGCCGATCTTTTCATCGTCAACGGCGCGGGCATGGAATCATTCCTTGACAAAGCAGCGCGCACACGCCCCGATCTCGTGACGGTCGACGCGAGCCGCGACCTTCGTCTTATCACCGACAGCCACGGCCACGAGAACCCGCACGTATGGGTCAGCATACCGAACAAGATCCGCCAGATAGAGAACATCACAGGCCCCTTGACGGCGGCCGACCCCGAATATGCCGAAGCGTATCGCCATAACAGCAAACGCTATATCGGCGAGCTTTCCGCGATCCAAGCGAAGATGGACGACGCGGTACGCACCGCGACGAAAAAGTCGTTCGTTACGATGCACGAATCGTTCTTCTATCTTGCCAAAGACCTCGGTCTTACCGTCACGGATGTCATCACCTCCGAGCACGGTCATGAGCCGTCTGCCAAAGATGTCGAAGAGTGTATCCGTTTGATGAAAGAGACGAATACCGAGATCATCTTCATCGAACCGCAATATCATGAAAAAACGGCACAGACCATCGCACGCGAAACGGGCGCGACGATCTACACGCTCGACCCTGTCGTAACGGGCGATATCACGTCCGATTCGATGACCGACTACTTACGCAAGATGGAAGCCAACGCGCAAGTGCTCAAAGAAGCACTTCGCTAACAATGATTTCCATACGATCTTTTTACAAAAAAAGGTTGTCTCTGACCCACATATCGCTGTATAATAGTCACAAAAGCTGTACCATGATACAGCTTTTTTCTTTGCACAAGTCAGACCCGAAAGGTGTTGTCCCATGAAACGATATCTCACACTACTGCTTGTGATACTGCTGACCGCTGCGTTTTGCTCTGCGGCATTTGCCAATGCGCCCGCACAGAGCGCGCAAAATGCGCCAAGCACGCAAACCGCGCAGGATTTCAGCAGCAAGATCGCAGGCATGAATAAGATCTCCAATATCCGCATCGGTCACACGGGCGATAATATCCGCATCGTCGTCGACGGCTCGCAGAAGATCGCCTACCGCAGTTTTTCGCTGTCGAATCCCGACCGATTCGCCGTCGATATCCAGAACGCATGGCTCGCGCAGAGCGCACCGCGCCAGATCCCCATACAAGGCTCGAAGTTCGTTCAGCAAGTACGTATCAGCCAGTTCGATGCCAAGACCGTCCGCATCGTCGTTGACGCGACCGTATTCAGCGATCAGGTCAACATATTCGCATTGCCCGACCCGCACCGCCTCGTTATGGATTTCGGTAACGTCAACAAACCGCCCGCCAACATCCAAAAGGAATTAGAGCGCGTACAGCAGACGATCGAAGCCGAGAAGAAGAGCGCCGAGCAAGCAAAAAAAGAGCCTGCCAAACAGTCGTCCAATCCATTTGAAATAGACTTCGAGATCATAGACGACCTTCCGCACGGAACGATCATCTATCCGCCCGATACCAAAGAAAAAGACAAGCCGAAAAAACACGCCAAACCGGGACTTCGCGGGAAAACGATCGTCGTCGATGCCGGTCACGGCGGTTCCGACTGCGGCGCTGTCGGCCAAAACGGTCTCCTTGAAAAAGACGTCACGCTCAAAGTTGCCCTTCGTCTCGAAAAATATCTGACCGAAGCAGGCGTAAAAGTCTTGATGACACGCAAAAAAGATGCCGATGTCGCCTACGCATACGCGACGACGAACGAAGAGCTCCAGGCACGCGTTGATGTCGGCAACAAAAACAACGCCGATCTCTTCCTCAGTATCCATATCGACTCGTTCGTCAATCCCGAAGCCAACGGTACGAGCGTCTACATCTACGATGACACCTACCTCGGAAAGTGTCTCCACGATGAGCTCATCGACCGCCTTGGGCGCAAAGACCGCGGCGTCAAGTTCGCCAACTTCTACGTACTTCGTAACACCGCGATGCCCGCCTCGCTCGTCGAGCTGATGTTCATCTCGAACGAAGAAGAAGAAGCGATCCTCCGTGAAGAAGATACCATCGAACGAGCGGCACGCGCCCTCTATGAAGGTCTTCGCACCTACTTCTTATAAGAAAAGCCAAAGAGCGACCATCAAATACGGTCGCTCTTTTCGTTTGCCGGCATCTCATCTCCCCCTGACGAGAAAGGCTTGACAGATATAAAAAAACAGCACCGCGTCACGCAGTGCTATTTTTTTATGCCTCTGAAATTCGGAAGTACACGAAGCGATTTCACACTTTCGAACAAGCTGCGAAGTTCCGAGCTCGTCATCGGTGCTTTCGTTATGCGCCCGAAGCCGTACATCAATTTGCCTGTGAAGGCGGTTACAAGATAAGAATAATTGCCATTGTGTCTCCCTGCCATGAGCATGACAGGATACTTGCCGCTTCGGTCGATCTCTACCGCATCGCATCGTTGACGCCAGTCGGTGACGCCTCTGTTCTCCATTTCGCATATCTCCTCGGACGATTTGGTGAGGAGCCGCTCGTGATACTTCTGTTCGGTGATGACGACGCCCCATGAGTTCCCCGTCGGGAACATCAAAAGATTCGCCCCGTTCACCTGTCGGAGTGTCGGTTTGGCAGGCAGTTCCATCGAAAAACCGAGCTCTTTGCTCTCGAAGTGGTATGCCTCAACACTCGTCGGCATGAAAATCAGCGCGCCCAGTACCGCGATCAAGCATAATACGCGGCTCGGCCAACCTGTTTTCACTTTCGATCCAACCTCTTTTCTGATGCATAAATAATATGATTTCGTAGAATTCTACGCAGCCGCGACCTTCTCCTGCCGACTTTTTTACTGCCGAAAAATATTTTTACGCACGAAAAAAGACGCTCCCGAAGAAGCGTCTTGTCATCATTTTTATTTCGTGAACTGAAGCGTTTTGAGAGAGTTGAGGAAGTCTGTTCTGTCCGCGTCGGAGATCTTGTCACCTGCGAGGCGAAGGACGGTGCAGATCGTTTTTTCGCTCAATACGCTTGCCGATACCATGTAGTGCTGTTTGTTGCGGGCTTCGGCAAAGAGGATGGGGTTGTTGCCGTCTTTTACCCAGAATACATCGATGAGCTGTACGCCCATGTCTTTTTGCCATGCGGACATCTGCTGTTTGACTTCGATGTCGGGTTTTTGGAGATAGGCATCGTAGTCTGCTTTGGACATCTGCTGCGGTGCAACTTGCACGACGATGAGATGGTTTTCAAAGAGCATCTGTTCCGCGTTGCCGCTGGCTTGGCTTTTGATCGGGTCGAGCGTCATTTCCATGGTGACGCCGAGATCGGGGTTATTATACGTGTACGCTTCGGCATCGGGTGCCATCGCGCCGAACGCCGTTACCATGACGAGTGCCATGACGGCTGTTTTTGCTTTTTTGATCCAGTTCATTTCAGTTCCTCCTCTAAGTCAGATCATCTATCATTATGATACCATTTCGGGCTGTTTTTGACCAGTCCCATTTTTCTCCTCTCTCAGAGGAGTCCTTTGGCTTCGAGGTCTTCGACGGTGCCTTGGGCGGCGACTTTTCCGCCTTCGATAACGATGACACGGTCGGCGAGATGACGAACGACGTTTTCGTCGTGGGATACGAGGACGATGGCAAGTCGTTCTTCTTTGGCAAGGCGAAGGAGCAGATTGAGAAGGCCTGCCTGTACGGTGAGGTCGAGCCCGCTGGTAAGTTCGTCCGCGAGAAGGACGCGCGGAGCCATGGCAAGGGCACGCGCAAGCGCGGCGCGTCTTAATTGTCCGCCCGACAGTTTGTTTGGTGTACGCTCTAAGAGGTCGCCTTCGAGGCCGACGAGCTGTGCCATCCCTTCTGCCGTTCTGCCTGTCTTGTGATGGTCGGCACCTTCGGCGATGCTGTCGCCGATCGTCATGTAGCGATTGAACGACAGTCCCGCGTCCTGGAATACCATCTGGACAGCGGGATGCGGGGCGGTATGTTTCACGCCGTCATAGCGGACGGTGCCGCTGTCGGGGGGCATGAGGCCTGCGACGATGCGAAGGAGGGTCGATTTTCCCGAGCCGCTTTCGCCCATGACGGCGACGATCTCGCCTTCGCGCACGAGAAGGTCGACGCCTTTGAGAACGGTGTGTTCCATTCCGCAGGCAGAGGTATACGTTTTGACGATATCGGTCGCAAGTAACAGTTCGCTCATCAGTCATCCTCCATCGGCACGTAGTGACAGCGCACGTAGTGATCTTCTTTTACTTTTTGCAGGAACGGTTTTTCCATACGGCAGTAGCTCGTACGACGAGGGCACGCGCTGTAATACGGACACGCGCCTTCCATCGGCGAGGTGACACGTTCGCCCGCGGTGATGACGGTCTGCCGTTCGGCTTTGGCAGGGTCGGAGTCAAGGAGACGTTTGGTATACGGATGGAGCGTACCTTCAAGGACGTGTTCACGCGAGCCTGCTTCCATACATTCGCCCGCGTACATGACGATGACGCGTCCCGCGCAGAGCGTCTCGGCTTCTTTCGGGTCGTGCGTGATGTAGAGGATGCCCATGCGTTCGAGGAGGGCCAGACCGTTGACGAGGTCTAACAGGACGTTTTTCGTCTTTTGGTCGAGCGCGCTCGTCATTTCGTCGGCAACGAGCAGACGCGGTCTGGCGGCAAGGGCGATGGCGAGCATGGCGCGTTGTTTCTGTCCGCCCGACAGTTCGTGCGGATAGGCATCTTTTGCCTCGGGCGGAAGGTGCAGGAGCTTTAGGATATGGCGTGATTTGACGCGTACTTCCGAGTTGGTCAAACTCGGAAAATGCTCTGTCATGACGTCTGCCATCTGTTTGCCGACAGTCATGAGCGGATGGAGCGCGGCGGCGGCATCTTGAAATACGGATGCGACGATACGTCCGCGCAGTCTGCCGAACAGTTTTTCCTGGTAGTCTGTATCGAAGTCGGATATGAGATGGTTGCCGTAACGGATATCACCGCTGACGGTGGCTTCTTTCGGCGAAAGGCCGACGATCGCGCGAGCGAGGGACGATTTTCCCGAGCCGCTTTCACCGAGGAGCGCGACGATCTCGCCTGCGCGTACGGCAAGGCTGATATCACGAACGGCGGTGACGGAGCGTGTGCCGACAGAATACGATACGTTCAGTCTGTCGACTTGCAAAAGGGCATTTCGTCTGTCTGTTTGTCCCATCTTCTTTCCTCCTTGTTATCTGTCAGAGAGCTTCTTTTTTCATGGTAACGACACACGCGTGGACGAGCACGAGTGTGATAACGAGCATCATGCCGGGGAGAAATGCCTGCCACCAATGACCGAGCAGGACGCCGTTCATGGCGTGCGCGAGCATCGTTCCGGGGCTTGGCATATGCGGCGGAAGTCCCATGCCGAGGAAACTGATGGCGGCTTCCATCGTCATGGCGCCCGACAGTTCGAGCAAGAATAAAATACGGATACGTCCCGCGCAATACGGCAGGATATGTCTTCTGATGATGGTGAGCGAGCCGATGCCCATCATACGCGCCGCCAATACGTGCTCACGTGTGGCGTGGATGTGCGTTTCGCTTCGCACGATGCGCGCGGTATAGAGCCAACCGACCGCACCCAAGATGACAGCGACACCGATGAATGACGGTTCGGTCATCGCCTGCCAAAAAAGGAGCAAGAGAAGCGTCGGTACGGCACGCATCGTATCGAGGATACGCATCAGGCACGTATCGAACCAGCCACCGTAGTACGCGCCGAGCATACCGATCGTCGTACCGCTGACGAGCGCGATAAGAGATGCCATGATACCGATGATGAGCGACGTCTGCCCGCCTACGAGAAGCGTGACGAGCATATCACGACCGAGCGCGTCTGTGCCGAGAAGATGCACGGAGCTCGGCAGTTCGTTGATGGCGGTAAGGTCGATGATGCCTGCGCGAGGCTCGACGATATGCGCGCCGAAGAAGATGACGAAACACCACATCGCCAGAAGTACAACAGGGATAGAAAGTCTCATCTAGTCTCCCCCTCTCTGCGGCGGCGGATACGCGGATCGAGCATCCTGCATACGAGATCGGCAAGCAGCGAGGACGCTACCGTCAGGATACTGATACAAACGACGGCACCCAACAAAAGCGGATAGTCGCGCTGATACGCGGCCGTCAGAAGCAGTCTGCCGATACCAGGCCAAGCGAATACCATCTCCGTCATCACAGCACCCGCGAACAGTTTCGGGAGCTGGAACGAAGCCGTCGTGATAAGCGTGAACATACTGCATTTGAGCGCGTAACGGCGAAGCGTCTTGCTTGGAAGACCGAGCGCGCGTGCCGAGCGGATATAGTCGGAGGCGAATTCTGCCACCATCGCCGAACGGACGATGCCTGTCAGTCTCGCGCCTGTATGTACGGTCAAAACGGTGAGCGGAAGGACGAGATACGGCAGAGAGTGCATTATGCCGAAGGTCTCGCCGAGCGGCGCGATACCGCCGATCGGGAGTATCTCGAGCCACACGCCGAATACAAAGAGAAGCACGAGCCCGCTGAGAAATGTCGGCACAGACCAGATCGCGAACAGCCCCGCATGTGCCAGTCGGTCGCCTGCCGAGTGAGCGCGTTCTGCCATCCACGTACCGAGCATGACAGCCAATATATAGCCGAAGATAAGCGCGGGCACCGTCAATACGAGCGTCGCGCCGAGCCGTTCGCCGAGCATATCAAGGACAGGTCTGCCTTCCCAGTACGATATACCGAGATCGCCCTGCACGATATTGGCGAGCCATGTCAGATACTGCGCGAACAGCGAGCGATCGAGTCCGTATACTTGGCGAAGGACAGCCGCTTCTTGTTCGCTGACCATCGTAAGGCGTTCTCCGTAGAGCGCGGCAAGCGGGTCTCCGAGGCCGATCGTCATCAAAACAAAGCAGACCGCCGTCACCAAAACGACCGACACGGCAAGTTCACCGATACTGCCTGCTATCATGCGTACCCATCTGAGCATCTCGTCACCTCCTTTTTCGTAAATTCGTATTCTTATAGTATAGCACAGTTTAAACGGCAAAAAAAGAAGCGACCGCGCGCATCGGGTGCATTCGGTCGGTTCTTGTCGTTTTATTTTGCTGTTGTCACAAAAAGTCATGACCGCATATCCGCATTGCAGAAGGGCTTGTTGCTTCTTTCATGCTCGGTCGTTACGTTCTTGTTATCGTAAGAAAAGCCATCACCGTATCGTCTGAAACGGCACAGCCTTCCTCTGTCTCCGTCACATACGATGCCAGCACACGCTCTGCCTGTGCGTGATATGCTTTCTCCACTTCGTAGCGGTTCAAGAGATAGTCTGTCGCTTCTGTACGCGAGGAGAATCGACGGACGTCCTGCCAGGAGACAAGCTCTTTTTCATACGGTATGGCGAGCGCGCGAAGTGTATGTTCTACATCACAGAGACGATGCACCTTGAGCGCGTCGGGGCAAGGCACTCCGCTGTCTTTGAGCGCGCGTCGCATCTTGCCGTAGATGCCGATGCCTTCTCTGCCGTTCATCACGATAAGAAGCACACCTTTCGCGGCACGCGCCATCTTCGCCAGACAGTCAGAGAGCGGCTCCATGCGATAGACGGCATTGGCACACAGGACGATATCATACGCACCATCTATCTCGGCATTCTCCCATGTATCTTCTAGGATGCGGATATCTCTCCCCAGCTCACGTGCGTGCATCGCCATCGCCTCACACATACCGCGCGACGATTCGACTGCGGTGACGGCGATATGACTTGGCATACCGAGGCTGAGCGCGCCTGTACCCGCGCCGATATCGAGTATCGAGCGCGCATCAGCGGTGTGCGGTGCGAGCCGCGACATCACTTCACGCACGTACGGCGAGGAAGCAAGGTACTGCTCATAGGAGGCGATATATCCCTTGTAGTACGGTTCTTTCATATAAGACCCTTCTTCTTAGAATTGATAGCTGTATTCAAGGTATGCGGCGCGGCCGTCACCCCAGAAGCCTTGGCATTGGAATTCGCGGTCAAGGAGGTTGTCAACGGAAAGCGATACGCTCTGCTGATCGTCGAACGCATATGTTGCCTTGATATCCATGAGGAAGACGGCATCTGCCATATCCGCGGGCGCGGTGCTGTTGGAGATGTCTTCGTAGATCTCGGACGTATAACGAGCGAGAAGGTTCGTCGTCCATTTGTCTTTCCGGTGGGTCAAGCCAATCTTAAATTCCTGCTCGGGAACAGTCGTGAGCTGATTGCCGACGAGCGTCGGGTCGGCATCGTATTCACGTACCTCGGAATCGTTGTACGTGTAGCTGACAAAGCCCGACCATGCATCGTCGAAGCGATGGCTGACTTCGGCTTCGATACCGCGGATGCGTGCCTTACCGACATTGTTCCAATAGAGGTCGCCGTTCGTACCGTACGGACATTGGTCGATCATATTTTCGACATCGTTTTGGAACAAGCTGACCGTCGCACTCGTTCTGTTGTCCACATCGAATTTTGCCCCGACTTCGTACATCATCAGCTCTTCGGGCTTAAGCTCCGCGTTCGGACGAAGGAAGTTGGCACCCGAAGAGCCCATCGGCCAGAGACGCGAGAGGTTGAAGAGTGTCGGAGAGTTGAATGCTCTGCCGACCGATACATAGTAGCTCGTGACATCGTTCGCCTTATAATTGAGGGAGGCTTTCGGCGAGAATTGGCTTGCGTCGCCGCCTTCGATATCGCCGCTCATGTTATACCCGTTTTTGAATTCCCAGCTGTCGTAACGACCGCCGATGATGAGATTCATTGCATCGGATAATTGAATATCGTCTTGGATAAAGAAGCCGATGTTTTCCGTTTCGCCGCCCGAGCGGTCTTTTAAGACATCGCCCGGCCACCACGTTTCGGACGAGCCTTTGTCATTTTTGTACGATGCGCCTACCGTAAGGTGGTGTTTGTCACTTGCGAACCAAGAGTAGTTGGCTTCTGCTTCACGGCTCTTGACGGGGTTCGGGGTATAGTTTTTACCGCTCTGCGTCCAGTAGCGGTTCATATCGTATTGGCTGAGGTTGACATTGAGCGCGGAGCCGTCCTCATAGCGGCCTTGCCAGTTTATTTGCGTTGCGATGGCTTTACGCAGGCCTGCGTTCTGCGGGCTGTACGTGCTTTGATAGTAGCCGTAGCTGTTCTCGGTGACTTGGTGGCTGAAGGTGACTTTGTTTTCGTCGTCTACGTCGTAGGCAAGCTTCACGCCGTACGTTTCACGTTCGGACGCGCGTTTGCCGTATGTATTTTTCGACGCTGCCGTATCGGTGATATCGTCGTTATAGCCGTCTGTCGTACGTTTGCCGTAGTTGACGGAGAAGAATACATCGTTATCTTTCACACCGTAGTAGAAGTCGCCGTAGCGCGTATGATGCGAGCCGAAACCTGCCGTCAGTTTACCGCCTGTCGTCTGTTTCGTGATGATGTTGACGACACCGCCCATCGCGTTCGAGCCGTAGAGTGCCGAGCCCGCACCGCGCACGACTTCGATGCGTTCGATCATCTCAACGGGAACGCTCGACCAGTTGGCACCGCCCGTATAACCGTTGTTGATCGACACACCGTCCACCATGACGAGCACGCCGTTCTGGCTCATACCGCGCATAGAGACTTTCGTCGCTTTCATACCGCCCATATCCTTGACGGCGAATCCCGTCTGATAGCGGAGGATATCTTCGACCGACTTGACGTTGGCACGCGCGAGGTCTTCCGCGGTGATGACAGATACGCTCGCAGGGAGGTCACGTACATCGGCTTCCGTTTTTGTCGCCGTAATGACGATGTTGTCAAGCACCTCTTCGCTCGCATCGACCGCAGGCGACGCCCATGCTGTATTCGTCAAAAGCATCACGGCACAAATCGCGCCGAGGC
>JAFPBC010000105.1 GCA_017390595.1 Selenomonadales bacterium
CATCACGCCGAGTTTGCCTTCGCGAAGTGCCATTGCCATTGCGTGCGGTACTTCTGCTTCGGCTTCGACGACTTTGGCATTCATTTCTTGCGTATATGCTTTCATCTCTTGTTCTTTGGCAACTGCCATCGCACGACGTTCCTCGGCTTTTGCCTGTGCGATGCGTTTGTCTGCTTCGGCTTGGTCTGTCATCAGTTCCGCACCGATGTTGCGTCCGACATCGACGTCGGCAATATCGATGGACAAGATCTCAAACGCCGTTCCCGCGTCAAGGCCTTTGTCAAGGACCGTACGCGAGATATCATCAGGATTCGCGAGCACGTCTTTGTGGTCGTCCGACGAACCGACCGTCGTAACGATCCCTTCGCCGACACGCGCGATAATGGTCGCTTCGCCCGCACCACCGACGAGACGGTCGATATTGGCACGCACCGTAACACGTGCTTTGATCTTAAGCTCGATACCGTTTTGTGCCACAGCCGATACGACAGGCGTTTCGATGACCTTCGGATTAACGCTCATCTGTACTGCTTCAAGCACGTCACGACCCGCGAGGTCGATGGCAGCCGAGCGTTCAAACGTAAGCGGTATCTGCGCGCGATGTGCCGCGATGAGCGCATCGACAACGCGGTCTACATTACCGCCCGCAAGGAAATGTGCTTCAAGCTGATTGACGTTGACCGTAAGACCTGCTTTGTTCGCCTTGATAAGCGGAAGCACGATATTCGACGGCGGTACACGACGAAGACGCATCCCGATGAGCGTCATGATACCGACATGAACACCTGCCGCCATTGCCGATATCCAAAGTCCGATCGGCACGAAGTGGAAGAAAAGACCGATACCTATTACGAATAGAATAAATACAAAACCCGTTCCCAATAAATCAAATAACTCAAACAATCCAATGACCTCCTTTTATTTTACGCGGCGCACGACGATACGCATACCGACTGCTTCCGCTACCACGACACGTTCGCCTTCTTCCAGATAAGACCCCGACGACACGACATCGTATACGTTGCCGTCTATCTCGACCTTGCCCGAAGGCCGAAGCTCCGATATAACGATGCCTTCCTTGCCGACGAGCGTACCGTGGTCGTCCACACTATTATACCCCGCTTCGGCAGATTCGGTCTCACGCAACACGACACGCTCCCACAGTTTACTGCTCGGAAGCTTCGTCGCAATGAGCGCAAACAAAATGATCGCCAAGACAAGCCCTGCCAAGAGGACTTTCACGGCATTGACATCGCCGCCCATCGCCCAGATCAAGCTGACAAAGATACTGCTGATACCAAGCACGGCAAAGAGCCCGACGCCTGTGAAGAGTATCTCCATGAGAAGAAACAGCGTCCCTAAGAGGAACAGCCCGATCTCCCACCAGCCGACCGTACCGCTCTGCGATTGCGCGTAGAAAAATATCCCCGCACCGACCAGACCGATGATCGCACCGACGCCCATACCGGCCGTCTTGATCTCCGTCAGTATCGCAATGAACACGACTGCCAAAAGAAGCACATTCATCATCGTATGAAAATCCGCAAAGATCGTCATAACACGTCTCCCTTCTTTATTCGATCACGCACCTGATTCTCCTTGAACCATGTCTTGAAACCGATGCCTGATATGATACATTTACTTGGTTACAATATAACATTTTTTCAGAAGATTTACAATTTGAATTCCCTTTGAGGCCTGATTCTTTTCCTATTTAAACATACAAAAAAGCAGGTACAACATTCTGTACCTGCTTTTTTTATCATTTCTGCAACAATTCGCGAACGATGGTGTTGACAAGTTTGCCGTCTGCACGACCTTTGACTTTCGGCATCAACGCGGACATTACTTTGC
>JAFPBC010000106.1 GCA_017390595.1 Selenomonadales bacterium
ATATCTTTGCTGATATCATAAGCACCCTGCATCACGAGCTGACCGTCGAACGCATTCGCCGTCAGTTCACGTACCATGAGGATATCGCGCATAAAGCCTACTTAGGCCGCAAGATTACGAAAATCGTATCCATACGCTCTGCCGTCAGCCTTTACCGTCGCATCAACGGCGATATCATCGACGGCACCGACGATCTTGGCATCGACTTTGGCCGTGCCCGATATCGGCAGGTCGACCTTCGGTATCGCGCCGAGATCGAATCTGTCCGAACGGACATTGAGATCAAGCTCCGTCTGCGGCTTGTCAAGAATCACATCGCCGTTTACACTGACTGCTTGCTCCATGACGTTCCCCGCTACATTCAGACCGACTTTTTCGGGACTGAACGTGACGCGGCCCGCAAGCGCGGAGACCGCGATATCATCATAACGGAACGCACCGTCTGTCAAAGAGACATCACCGCTTACTTTGATATCGTCCGCGCTGCCTTTGAGGACGATGTTGCCTTCCGTGATCATGCCCGATGGCGCATAGCTCTTCCACTCGCTCGGCAAGATCGGTGCATAGCGTGCGACCATGACATCTTTCGCCTCGACAACGACAGCAGAAGAAGCATCGCCCCAGCGTCCTTTCACACCAAGCGACGCACCGCCTTCCATGCACGTCACGTCGAATTCATAGATAGAATCGGCAAGAAGGTCGAGCGTTCCTTCCACATCTGTCACTTGCCATACAGCGTCATTCATCGCCAGAGAGACCTCGCCCTTAGTCACGCTGATACGACTTTCAAGCGACATATCGGACGACTCGTCTTCGCTGAGGAGAGAGTCGATGTTCCAACCGCCGCCCGCCTTCTGCGACAAATAGACAGACGGCTCTTCAAGCGCGATCTCACGAACGATCTTGACGGGCTCATCCATATTCCACAGGATAGCAAGCGGGTTGAATCGTACCGTCACCGTCTTGACAGAGCCCAGCTTCTCGCCGTCTTTCGTATACAAGGCGACATTGTCCGCACGAGCCGAGACAGGTGACTCGAGCGCAAGGCCGTCAAGCTCCAGTCGAGCGTCTGTCGCATCGGCGACACCGCCCACCAAAGCAGACTTCACCTCCGCCATGATCGCCTCATGGTTCGCTTGATATCCAAGATATCCGCCGCCGGAGAGGAATGCCAGTACAGCACAGACGAGTGCCGTTTTTTTACGTGCCATATCGATCCCTCTCCTTTCAAATCATCTACCTGTTTACATTCTACAAAATATACTTTTCTTCCTGTTCGATTTCCTCACTTTCATACTTTTTCCAATATAATCATGCTATCAGTCTATCTTCCGTACGACTACTATACCATCACTATTTTGGATTTTCTTTGGAAAGCGAAAAAATAAAAACTCCGCCGATCTTTCGTTCGGCGGAGTCTCTTGTTAAATAGAAATACCCATTGCTCTATCAAGCTCTGCTTTGCTCGTATTATAATCATAGAGCGACTGTACATAATTCATTTTTGCCGTCGTAAGCGCGACCTGTGCATCCATGACATCAAGGTTCGTGCCTACGCCCGCGCGATAGCGAACGTGCGCGATCTTGAGGTCTTCTTCAGCCTTATCTACCGAGACTTGGCTCGTATGGATACGTTTTTCGGCTTCCTGTACATCAAGGTAAGCCATACGTACTTCAAGCTGGATGGCATCGAGTTTCTGACGTGCCATTTCTTTCGCGCTCAAAAGGTCTGCGTCAGCTTGGCGGACTTGTGCTTTCGTTGCGCCCATATCGAAGATATTCCAGCTCATTTTAGCACCGATCTGCCAGGATTCATCTTCCGTTCCCGGGAAATCCGTGTCAGACCAGCCGTTCGATGCACTGGCAGTGATCGTCGGACGATATCCGCTTTTCGCGATAGATTTGTATTCTTCCGCAGCATCGATCGCAAGCTGTGCCTGCTTGCCGTCAGCACGGTGCTCGAGTGCATATGCGATACAATCCGCCAATACGAGATCGTATTTTTCATAGCCGAGTTCTTCTGTTACACGTACATCCGTATCGAGTGGAAGACCGACTACATTGTTGAAGCTCGATACCGACAATTCGCGCGCGTTTTCAGCTTTGATAAGACCTTGCTGTGCATCGGCAAGTTCTACTTCGGAACGAAGGACGTCCGATTTCGCGACCGTACCGACATGGTACTGTGCTTTTACGTTACGGAGATGTTCTTCAAGCGATTCGACCGTCTGCTGATAGATCGTCACTTGGTTCTGTGCCTGCAAAATGCTGTAATAGCTGTTCGTCGTATCCATGCGGAGCTGTTGACGCGTATCATCGATGCCGAGTTTTGCCGACTCGAGCGCGATCTCAGCCGCATCGATGGCATTTTCGAGACGACCGCCTGTGTAGAGCGGCAAAGAAAGTGCGAGCGAGTTGCTGAAATCATTGCTTGCCGAGAAGCCTTCGTGTTTTGCACGGACCATGCTGTAATTGTAGCCGAGCGTGAAGCCACGGTTTGCTTCCGCTTCGTCGAGCGATGCTTCTGCTCTCATTTCATCGAGCATAGCGAGTTTTACCTGCGGGTTGTTTTCAAGTGCCAAGTTCACGCTTTCATTGAGTGTCAATTCGACAGGAGCAGCCATGACCGTTCCTGCGGAGAGGATACCGCAAGCTGCCAATGCCGCGAGAACCGCACGCATTTTTTTCATCGTATTCATATTGAAAGTTCCTCCTCACTTGCTTTCGGCAAGTCAGACTAGATAGTCATGATTATGTTACTATTATAGTCGTAACCGTATTCGTTGTCAATAAATCAAAATGTCTTACGCAGGCCAAAATATGCACTTCGTTCATCGCTTTTGTTGAGCATATTGCCTTGTCCGAACAGATATAACTGCGGAGCGAATTCATATTCGCCGCGAAGTTTTACTTTGACGTCGTTGGGGTCGTATACATCGAGATACAGCTTCGTACGGCTGCCGAGCGACTGGTCGTATCCGATACCGAGTTTGTCTTCCATGATACCGAATCTGCCCGCGACTTTATCCGAGCCGTAACCGAGCTGTGCGTTCGTCTTCGTATCGATCCCGATACCCGTCACACCGAGCACACCGAAGCCCGTTTCGTTCGTGCGTATTTTAAGATCGAATCCGCCCGCGATGTCGCCCGAATCGGCATCACCGTATACTTCCGCGCCTGCCGTGATCTTGACCTTATCGAGCTTCGCCATCATAGAATCGGCACGCTGGCTCATATTGCGCGCATTTTTGAGCGTCACTTTGAGATTGTCTGCCGTCTCGGGGTCTGTCACGACACCTTCGAGCGCGCCCGCCATGTTGGCTACGCGATCGCTCGTTACTTTCATATTGGCGAGCATATCGCGGATATTGCGTGCCGTTTCACCATCGTTGGCGATGATCGTCATCATGCTCTCGAACTGGTTGACCGTCTTGTTCATGCTGTCCATCATCGTCTGCATATTATGGAGCATCTGGTTGAGACCTGCTTCGTTCTGCACGGCAAGCGTCGCCATAACGCGCGTCATCTGTTCCATGTTCGCCGTCATCATCTGTACGTTTTTCATACTGCCGATGAGGGCTTCTTTCGTCTCGGGACTGCCGAGCACTTCGTTCAAGGAATTGAGGAGCTTCTCGACATTGGCCATCATCTCTTCCGAGCGAGACATCATCATGTCGATACCGCCGCCGCTGCTGCCCGTGAACGTGTCACCTTCTTTGGCATACTGTCCGCTTGCGGACGAAGGCGCGCTGATATCGATGCATTTTTCGCCGATCAGACCGTCCGAGCCGATGCTGTACGATGCCATGCTGTCAAGACGAGCATCTTCTCTGATGTCCATCACGACGACAACACCTTCATCCGTGATGCGAAGCTCGACGACTTTACCGACGTGGACGCCCGCATATCGCACAAGGCAGCCTTCTTTGAGGCCGTCGACCTGCTTAAACACGGCTTGTACGCGATACGTATCGGCAGCGAACGTACCGCCACCCAAGAGTACTGCAATATATGCAAGAAGTGCCAGTGCAATGACTACGACACTGCCGACTTTTGCTTCTGATGATAGTTTCATATCTATCACTCCTTCCTGTAACTTGCCGCCCGCACAAATTCTTGCACATACGGATGATCCGACCTGCGGATCTCATCGGGCGTTCCGATCTGGACGAATCGTCCTTCGTATAATACGGCGATGCGATCGGCAATCCGATACGCGCTCTCCATGTCGTGTGTTACGACGACCGAGGTGACGCCGAAGTTTTTCTGTGTTTCCAAAATGAGCTCGTCTATCTTGCGCGACATGATGGGATCGAGCCCCGACGACGGTTCGTCATATAAGATGATGTTCGGCTTGAACGCAAGCGCTCTCGCCAGACCGACACGTTTTTTCATACCGCCCGACAGCTCGTTCGGCATCGCGTCGGCAAGCCCCGCAAGGCCTACGCCCGCCAATCGTTCTTCTACGACGCGGCGGATCTCGTCTTCTTTCATATCGGTATGCTGACGAAGTCCGAACGCCACGTTCTCACCGACCGACATCGAGTCAAAGAGTGCCGAGTATTGGAACACCATACCCATTCCAAGACGCGCTTCATCAAGCTCTTTCTCTTTCAGTCGGCTGATCTCTTTGCCGTCTACCCATACCTGTCCGCTCGTCGGCCGAGCAAGACCGATGAGGAGTTTGAGGAGAGTTGATTTACCCGTCCCCGATGGGCCGACGACAGCAAGCGTCTCGCCTTTTTTTATCGTTAAGTTGACGTCACGCATGATGATGCGCTCGCCATATTCCATGTTCAGATCGATCAATTTTATCATAGCGCACCTCTACCGAAACCAGATCGCCGACATGATGCAGTTCGTCATGAATATCAAGATGATAGACGTCACGACCGATTCTGTCGTCGCACGTCCGACACCTTCCGCACCGTTGGCACAATACATACCGCGATAACAGCCTATCATTGCCACGATCGCACCGAATACGACAGACTTGACCATACCGCCGAAGAAATCGTGTATCGTCGTGTATGTCTGTATCGAATTGATAAACGTGAATCCGCTGATATCAAAATACGCTGTCGCGATAAGATATCCGCCCATCGTGCCGACAGCATCGGCAAACAGTACGAGGATCGGGAGCATGAACATACCCGACCACAGACGCGGTACGACAAGGTATCTGATAGGATTCGTCCCCATCACGCGAAGCGCGTCTATCTGCTCGGTAACACGCATCGACCCGAGCTCCGCCGTGATAGAGGCACCGACACGGCCTGCTACGACGACGCCCGTCAATACAGGGGCGAGCTCACGACACATCGCGATCGCCACGATACCGCCGATCGTCGACTGTGCACCGTAACGGATGAACTCATGTGCTATCTGGATACTGAGCACCATGCCCGTAAACAGCGCCGTCAAGAGCACGATGGGAAGCGAGTTCACACCGATGCGTTCCATCTGCACCGTGATATGTTTTCTGTTAGGACGCTTGGCCAGAGCAGACATCGTCTGCATCGCGAATATCGCGAATCTGCCGCATCGTTCGAGCGCACCGATCGCCGTACGGCCGATGGCCTCTAACACATTCGTAATCATACTATACTCCTATACGCTATTGCGCCTATTTTAGTCTTGTCTGTTTTATCATACTATGTATGCCCCCGTGTTTCAATTCCTTTTTCTACAAATAGTTTTGTTTTCTTTACTTTTTTCACAAAAAAGCCCCGTCTGCTCTTTACGGCAAACAGGGCTTTCGTATTATTCTTTTGTTTCGTCGGACGGTTTTTCTTCTTTTGCGCTTTCGTCAGACGCTATCTTCTCCGCTTTTATCTCCGCGGAGTCTTGGTCGGCAGACTTCGTTTTTTTACCATGCACGACCATGATGGACGTTTCCAGCTGGTTTTCGATGATATAGATCGTCGGACACTTCTGCACGTTTTTGGCTTCTTCTTCCAGGGCACGTTTTTTCACACCGAGAAGGTCGACGCCTTTTGCTTTTGTCTCCGTATCCAAGTTCACCTTGATACCTTGCTGCTGCATTTCGTCGATGGCTTCGAGTACTTGGGTGATATCTTCTTCGATGACGATATCGTTGTTACGCTGTTGACGGCGTATCTTATCCATCACTTCCTCAAAGCCCATCTTGCGTTCTCTTTTCGCGATCGCTTTGACGAGCGGAGAATCTTTGTACTTTTCGAGTGCTTCGGTCGTCCGTTTGTTGATGACACCGCCGCCGCGTACGACCAAGTCGAGCGGACCTTCTGTCGCATCGTTCGGTACGACATACGGTACATCTTCTGTGATGACATCACCGCGATGCGGGCGTATCTTCACCTTGAAATTGATCGTCTCACCCGGATGGGCTTCCTTCGTATCGGTCGTGACTTCTACCAATCTCGCCGAACGACAGTTCTCGTCGATATCGATATTTGCCTTGATGCTGATGACTTCGATCGGACGGAATCGGTTGTTCATCAGAGAATCGACCATCGTGCTGAACTCAACGCCGGCACCAACGGCGATATTGTCTCCGTCATAATACATATTTTCACATTCGTATACTTCGCCCGGCAAGTTGCGTGCCGTAAGCGAAAAATCGACCGTCGCCGTGCCTGCGCCTCTGCGGTCTATCGTCTTGTCGATGGCACTGCAAAATGCCGCCGTCAAGAAAGCAGGTGCGACTTTTTCGTTGTGTATCGTCTGCATGTAGAACGTCTTTTCCGTTCCGCTTTGTCGGTCGGTAACGGTGATCTCCATCGGAATGACAGCAGGATACTTTCCAACGATACCGGCAAGACCCGCGCTTCTGTCTTGGTTGATAAGACCGATCGGAGCACCTGTCGCGCCTACTTTGAAACCCGATTCAAGCGCGGTGACCGTCGTGTATATCTCGGAATTGGTCAAAAAATAGTTGCTGTTGCCCGTCTGGAGGAACGGATGACCAAACGCTACGATCTTGTTGCCTTCGACATACGTTGCCGTACCGAGCGCACCGATCTTGAAATCACCGCGCATCAGCACCGCACCGACAGAACTGCCTGCTTCTACTTCGCGTTTTGTAACACGACCTTCCATCCCGTTTGCCGCATACGGCACCATGTTGAGCGGAGCAAGGTCGGCTTTCAGCATCTCGAACGCGCTTTCGGAAAATCCGCTGACCATAACAGGCGTCATGAGCGGCACAGCATCTTCTGCCTTGACCACCGTTTCGTCGTCGGAGCCTGCCTTATCCTCAGCCCCGTCCGTCACAAGTGCTTCATCGGACGCTTGGACATCCTCGTCCGTCACCTTGATGTCGCTTTCATCTTGGCTATCGTCCGTTTCTTTGCTGTCAGCAGTGTTTTTCGCTTTTTCTTCTTTTACCTTTTTCAAGTCGATGGCACGGGGCAAGGGATTATTGAGCGGGTCGGGCAGATCCCACATCGCCGTCATCTCACCGATCGGCGTGACCATACATTTCGTCGCGTCGCCGAACTTGTACCCGTAAGCGATCGCACCCAAGAGTCTTCCGTTTATATAGACAGGGCTTCCGCTCATGCCTTGTACGACACCGCCCGTTCTTTCTATCACATCGCCCGATACTTGTATCAAAACGAGCGGCTGTCCCGCTCCCTTATCGGCAAATCCGATCACCTTCACATCGAACGACTCGATCTCGGCACCTTCTACGACCGTCTTGGCATAGCCGGTCATACCGAGCTCGACTTCATCCGTCGAGATAAAATGAGGATTCGCGTCAGCTACCGAGGCAGACGCGAATAAACAAACACCGACAAGCCATTTACTTATCCATTGTTTCAACTGAGTAACATCCTTTCTATTCTACCGCGATCTGAGCCACGACTGTGTTGGCTCCGATCTTGTCTCCCACTTCGACATACACTTCTGCGATCGTACCGTTTACCGTAGCACGAGCCGCCGTGATACTGCCGCTGAGCGTCTTGACCCGTACCAGCTCATCGCCCTCCGTGACCGTCTGTCCGACCGTCACGACCGAGACGACTTCCCCTTTGAGGATAGACGCTTCGTCAATAAGATGCGATGCAAACGCGCCCGAGCTCGATAACATCAAGACAGCCGCGATCAGACCGCTTTTTATATATCGTTTCAGCATCGCAATTCCTTCTTTCTGCCGTTTTCTTCTATATTATATAGCTGCATTACAGACATCTCTTGTCCGCCAAAAGCTATCACGCCTTCGGAGCTGCCTTCGGCTGTGCATCTTCCTTGAGAGCATCGATTACGATACGATGCGGTTCTGTCAAACGAAATACCTTATACGGTGTATTGCGTCTAAGCTCCACACGTACGACCGTATCATTGCCCGCCGTCACGATCTCGACACGCTTCAAAACATCGCCCGCTTTTGGCGCGGGGATCGTTCTCTCTGCCGCCGACACGTTCTTCATGCGGATCGTCAGCATACCCGTATCGGATTGATAGCTCGTCTCATATTCGGCGACAGCATCCATATCGAATACCGTTCTGACCTTATCCGGCGCATGATGGATACGCACATTCGTCACATCGACAAGCCCCGTCTGCACCGCATCGGACTTCACCTCGGTCGGCTCTGCTTTTTGCTCATCCGGTCTGGCAAATACGGCAGGTGCTTCCCCCTCTTTCGTAAAGTCGATAACGAGACGAGTCGGCTCATTCACGATGAACGTCTTGGCCGTCATCTTCTCTTTCATATCAAAAACGAAATACAGCGCACCGTCCATCCCGCGGATCACTTCCGCTTTCGTAAGAAGCGGATGTTTTACCGCCGCAAGCGAAGCACCCGCACCGACACCGTCAAGACGCACGATATAATCATTCTCGTTTTCCTGCCAATACGCATCGAACATCGTCTTCTCCGTCAGATCGGCAACAACACGGATCGTATGTTTCGTCTGGCTTGTCCGCACACTTTTTACGGCAGGCGCAGCGAGCGCGACCGACGAAGTCAAAAACGTCGCCAACAAAGCTGCCGCACCAATACGCCAAAATCTGTTCATCTCTTGTTTCATCGCTTGCCCCTCCCGAAAAAAATCCTTTTCCCTATCATACGTGATTTTGGCTCCGATTGCAAATAAAAACCGTAAATATATCTTGCCTTTACATCCCGCGCATACAGGCTCGCATCTACGACATATGTCCGTTTCCTTCCTTATATATAGCTATCCCCAAAAAACAGTCTCCGCATCTTCCTCGCCTGCCGCCTCAGCCGCGCCTCACACCGTCTCTCCCGCACGCACATCCGCACACCTCGCACAGTACCCCCATCGTCACATCGAATCAACATCTGCCCCCTACACGCAAATGTGATACACCTTGTAAATCACCATGCTATAACACGCCTTGACCTGCACGAAACTCACCTTCCGCAAAGCCCTCAACTTCTTCAAAGATTTTGCAGAAACGAAAAATTCCTTTTTTATTTCTGCATATCACAAGAATTATATATATTTATAAGCCAAATTAACTTTTCGCCAATCATTTATAAATTTTTTACACCTTTACAGCGTAAAAAACACCCTGTCTATCGTTTGACACACATCTTCCTATTGCATATACTACTGAATGGAGATGACTGCCGATAGGGGTTAAAGGCAGTCGATATTTTTTTATGATAGGTGGTTTTTTATGAATCTGTTCCGTACCAAAAGCATTGCAACTTTGCAAGCAATGGCCAAAGATTCGGGTCTTAAGAAAACGCTCACCGCGTTTGACCTCGTATGCCTTGGCATCGGTTGCGTTATCGGTACCGGTATTTTCGTTTTGACGGGTGTTGCCGCAGCGGAATACGCAGGTCCGGGCGTAGCTCTCTCTTTCCTTCTCAGCGGTATCGTTTGTGCATTCGTTGCACTCGCATATGCTGAATTCGCTTCGATGATCCCATCGGCAGGTAGTGCGTATACATACACGTACACAGCACTCGGCGAAATGATCGCCTTCATCTGCGGTTGGAATCTCATCCTCGAATATATGCTCGCAACAAGCGCGGTAGCATCCGGCTGGGGCGGCTATATGACAGGTCTCTTCAAAGCAGGCGGTATCCATCTCCCCGAAGCCTTGACGCTCGTTCCGGCTGAAGGTGGTATCATGAACCTTCCCGCTATGCTCATCTTGGTATTCCTCGCGTTCCTTCTCGTTCGCGGTACACACGAATCGGCAACGGTCACTCGTCTTCTCGTATTCGTTAAGCTCGCGGCGATCTTCATCTTCCTCGTACTCGCTGTTCCGAACATCGAGCCGACCAACTGGGAACCGTTCCTTCCGTTCGGTTGGGAAGGTGTTTCCGCAGGTGCGGCTATCGCATTCTTCGCGTTCATCGGCTTCGACGCTGTTGCAACGAGTGCTGAAGAATGTAAAAACCCGGGCCGCGACCTTCCGATCGGTATCGTCGGTTCGCTCGCAGTTTGCACAGTCCTCTACGTAGCAGTATCGGCAACACTCACAGGCGTTGTACCGTACACGCTTCTCGACAACGCTGAACCGGTCGCATTCGCGCTTCGTCATATCGGCTATAACATCGGCTCCGCACTCGTTGCAGTCGGCGCTATCGCAGGTATCACCTCGGTTCTCCTCGTACTCCTCTACGGTATGGCACGTATCGTATTCGCAATGAGCCGTGACGGCATGCTCCCTCCGGGCATCTGCAAAGTTCATTCCAAATACAAAACGCCTTACCTCGTAACGATCATCGGTGCTACGATCGCAGGTATCGGTGCAGGCTTCTTCCCGATCGGCCTCATCGCCGAAATGGTAAACATCGGTACGCTCGCAGCATTCTTCATCGCATCGATCGGCGTACTCGTGCTTCGCTTCACGCAGCCGAACATCGAACGCAAATTCCGTTGCCCGGCGCTCATCATCGTAGCTCCGCTCGCAGCACTCTCCTGTGCATATCTCATGTACAACCTCCCGTACGACACTTGGGTGCGCTTCGGTATCTGGACGGCACTCGGTTTCGCTACGTACTTCCTTTACAGCTATCGCCACAGCAAACTCGGCAAAGGCGAATAAGCACCAACCTCACAGATCAAAACGGCTCTGCATTTTCGCAGGGCCGTTTTTTTATGCGCGCTTGCGCGACTCGTACTTCTTCTTCGTCGCCTCACCGCCGCGAATATGCCGCTCCGCCTTATTCTTCTCAAGCACCCTGCGCACCTTCAGCGCAAACTGCCCATCGATCATCGGAAGCCGCTCTATCATATCCTTGTGCACCGTACTCTTACTCACCGCAAACAAGAGAGCCGCCTGCCTCACCGTATCCCCACTCGCCAAAATATGACTGCCGATATCAAGCACCCTTCTGCGGATATAATCCTTCATACCCCTTCCTCCCCGCATATCGTCTCTCTCTATCTATATGCCTGTCAGTCCGCAGAATGCCTTTCTTTTCCTTATTTTTCATAAAAAAGGCGATCCCATCATCTATCACTATCCATTCTATTTTTTCCGAAAATATTTCACCAAAAAGAGCAAAAAAGACAGCCAAAAAAGAGGGATAACCCTTCCCTTTATTGAATATTTAAAAGAATATATTTTAAGAATACGACTTGGCGATGCGTATCTATTGCTAAAATTTCTTACACACACCAAGAAATTATCCGATATATTTATTTTCGCAAAAGTGCGATAATAAATTATAAGATAATTGTGTTTATTTTCCGAAAACAAGGTCGGATATCATTGTTTTCGTTAGACGATCACAACCTGTCTGCTTTCTAACTCAAAGAGAGAAATACAGAGAAAGAACGGAAAGCTAACTCAAGTGGAGATCGAGATGTTTCGGCAGATGTATGAGCGGGAACGCGAATCTACCGCCTCATTACCATCTACTGAGACATATCTCGAGTGTCATTGCGAAAACAACATTGTTCGATCTGCTTTCAGAGGATAATAAAAGGTATTCTTAATAGCAGAGGAGGCTATTACAATGTTCAAAGCAATTGCGAACTTCTTCCGTACCGGTGAAGATCGCCCGCCGATGAGCGATGACCCTAACGTCCTTGCCAGTGAGTTTAAGCGTCGCCGTTGGTCTGTATTTCTCTCTATCACTTTAGGTTATGCATTCTTCTATGTATGCCGACTCAACTGGTCTGTTGTTAAAAAACCGTTGATGGATAACGGTGTCTTGGATGCAAGTCAGATCGGTACCATGGGTATGATCTTCTTCTTCACCTATGCGATCGGTAAATTCTTAAACAGCTTCATCGCCGATAGATGTAACATTAAGAAATTCTTACCGTTCGGTCTTTTCATGGCATCTATTTTGACGATCGTCATGGGCTTCCACCCCGGTTTCTCGGCAATGTGTGTTCTCTGGGGTCTTATCGGTTGGTTCCAATCGTATGGTGCGGGTCCTTGTATCGTATCGCTCAACCAGTGGTTCGCCGGCAAAGAACGTGCTACGTTCTACGGCATCTGGTTTACAAGCCATAACATCGGTGCAGGTGTTACATATCTCGTAACGGCAGCTCTCGTTATGAAATACAGCTGGACAGCAGGTTTCTTCGTACCGGGTATTATCTGTCTCGTAGCATCGATGCTCATGTACAAATTCATGTCCGACCGTCCGCAAGTCTATGGTCTTCCGACTCCGTTTGCTATGGCAGGCGAGTCTGACCCGACGAAAACGACGGCTGACAGAAGCGTATGGCAGCTTCAGCTCGAAGTTATCAAAAACCCGGCAGTATGGATCCTCGGTCTCTCGAGCGCATGCTGCTACATCACTCGTTACGCAGTAGAAAGCTGGGGCATCATCTTCTTGACGGAAGCAAAAGCTTACACGATCCTCGGCGCAAGCGGTATCTTGACGATCATGCAGATCGCAGGTATCTTCGGTGCATTCAGCTGCGGTCTCGTTGCTGACAAGTTCTTCAACCATCGTCTCAACATTCCGTGCCTTATCTTCGGTGTTCTCTATGCGGCAGCTACGGCTCTCTTCGTATGGGCACCGGCTGAATGGTCGAGCTGGGCAGATCCGCTCTCGATGTGCGTATACGGCTTCACGATGGGTGCTCTCGTATGTTACCTCGGCGGTCTCATGGCAGTTACGGTTTGTCCGAAACGTGCAACAGGCGCAGCAATGGGTATGATCGGTCTCTTCAGCTATGCAGGCGCATCGCTCCAGGAAAAGATCAGTGGTCACTTCATCAATGCCGGTAAATGGGTCGACGCAGCAGGCGTTACGCATTACAACTTCGGCGAAGCAACGTACTTCTGGGTAGGCGCGGCAGTCGTATCCTTCATCCTTGCAACATTCGTATGGAATGTAAAAGCGAAAGAATAGTCGCTACTAATTAAAAAGGGAGATTCGCATGAACGAAACTGAAATCAAACGCTTGTGTGAAGTCAAATGCTTCCTCCTCGATATGGACGGTACCATCTATCTCGGCAACCGCCTCTTCGACGGAACGATCGACTTCCTCAACTACTTGAAAGATACGGGAAGAAACTTCTTGTTCCTCACGAACAACTCTTCCAAAGACAGCAACCACTACGTTGCCAAACTCAAACGCCTCGGCATCGAAGTCACAAACGACGACGTATTGACATCGGGCGAAGCTACTGTCAGCTACCTCGATGCACAGAAACCGGGCGCAAAAGTATATCTTCTCGGTACGCCGGAACTCGAAAGCGAGTTCAAAGCATGGGGCTTCACGCTCACCGACGAAGATCCGGACTACGTAGTACTCGGCTTCGATATGACGCTCACGTACCAAAAACTCGTTACGGCATGTAACCTCATTCGCGCAGGCGTTCCGTACATCGCAACGCACCCGGACTTCAACTGCCCGGTAGAAAACGGTTACATCCCCGATGCAGGCTCGATGATCGAACTCATCGCGGCATCGACGGGCAAACGTCCGAAAGTCATCGGCAAACCGAACAAAGAAATCATCGAAAGCGCGTTCCGCAAACGCAAATACGAGAAAAACGAATATGCCATGGTCGGTGACCGTCTCTACACAGACGTAGCAACAGGCAACAACGCAGGCATCTGCTCCATCCTCGTACTTTCGGGCGAAGCGACGGTAGAAGATGTTGAACAATCGGAAGTAAAACCGATGTTCATGCTCAAGGATGTCTCCGAGATCCTTGCATATTTGAAAAAAGGAGACCAGAAGTAAGAATCAATAACTGCACTTATTGAGTTTCTTCTTTTAATCTCTTTTGATAGGCTCCAAGAATAAGGAGCCATAAAATAAAAATTTTAATTTAGGGGGATTTACAATGATTAAACGTGCTTGTTTAGGTGCTCTCATCGGTCTGACTTTAGCTTCGGCTACCGCATTTGCTGCACAACCTTCCTACGCTGATATGTTGCCAAAGTATAACTATACTTTGATCGACTCGCATCAGGTTGAAGGTCGTCAGGGTATTGCTTGCGACGGTAAATACTACTATGTATCCGGTAGCAAATCCTTGGCTAAATACGACAAAAACTGGAACCTCATCAAAATCGAC
>JAFPBC010000107.1 GCA_017390595.1 Selenomonadales bacterium
CGCGGAGAAGTCATCCTCTATAACGGCGCGCTCATCAACAGCATCTACTCTGCCTGCAACGGGCAGATCGGCGCGACGAAAGAAGAGAGCTTCCCCGAAGAGATAACGGGCGACACACCGTATTTTCAGGCAGTCGAAGACCACTGCTTCGACTACGCGCCCGAACAGTACGTCTCGTGGGAAGTCTCTGTTGACGGATGGGAGGTAGCCAATGCCATCGGCGTCAGCGACCCGTCTGCCGTCCGCATCTTATCGCGCGGACCGTCGGGCAGGATCCTCAAGATAGGGACAGAAGAGAAAAATATCTACGGCTCCGAATTTCGAAAACGCATCGGCTACGAACGGCTGAGATCGACGCTCGTCCACAAGATGGAATACGACGGCAGTAAATTCACCTTCTCGGGCGCAGGCTGGGGCAACGGTGTCGGGCTCTGTCAATGGGGCGCGTACGGATATGCCGAAGAAGGCAAAAAAGCCGAAGAGATCATCGGAAAGTATTATATTGGCACCACGATCGAAAAATTATATGAATAAACAGGTTGAACCGAGCCGTCTGCTGCGATATAATATATTAGATATATCCGGGCAGACGCGAAGCGTTGGTATAAGAACCGATAAGCTTCATATACTAGAGATGGGAGGCGGTCAGTCTCCCTCAAGAGGCGTCGTTGTCTGAGAAGCGATTTTCAGGTGACGGCGCTACGGCTATTTACGGCGGTCTGTACGGAAAAGAAGGAGAAACAGGAACATGCAAGATGTAGTCGTGACTGTGCTCGGTGTCCAGACGGACGCGGACGGAGACAAAACACGGATCGAAACAGTAGCAAGCGGTAAGATGCGCCAAAAAGACGGTATGCACTATATCACGTATCGTGAACGACAAGAAGACGGTGCGGAAGTAGCGACGCTGATCAAGGCAAACGAAACTGCCATGACGCTCGTCAGACACGGACAAGTCGTACACGAACAGCGCTTTGAGCAGGACAAGCGTGAAAACGGCACCTACAAAACGCCCTACGGCACCATCCGCATGGCAGTCGACACCCACGCTTATATCATGTCGATGACAGAATTGAGCGGCTCCATCTTCTTAAAATACGACCTTCATGTCGAAGGTCAATGGCAGAGCCATAACGAGCTGTCTATCAAGATCAGCCGTGACCATACATTGAACGTACAATAACAGGAGGAATATCATCTTGGATATGAAAGAACAGTTGAGCCAAGCCATCGTAGATGCCGCGAAACAGGCTATCGCAGATGGTGTGCTCCCCGAAGCAGAACTTCCGCAGATCGTACTCGAAGTACCGCCGCAAAAAGAATTCGGCGACTACGCGACCAACTTCGCGATGCAGGCGGCTCGTGCATTCCGTAAGAGCCCGCGCATGATCGCAGAAGCACTCACCGAACGAATGAAATACAGCTGGCTCGACCGCGCGGAGATCGCAGGTCCCGGCTTCATCAACTTCTATCTCCAGTCCGACTGGGTATACGACCTTCTCGCTCGCGCGCTCTCTGAAGGCGAAGCATACGGCAACGGTGCGCCCATCGACGAAAAAGTGCAGATCGAATTCGTCAGCGCGAACCCGACAGGCCCCTTACATGTAGGCCACGGCCGCGGCGCGGCATTCGGCAGCGCGCTCGTCAACCTCATGCGTGCCGCAGGCTACAACGTCGAAGCAGAATACTACATCAACGATGCGGGCAACCAGATCAACAACCTTGCCCTCTCCGTCGATGCTCGTTATAAAGAGCTCCTCGGCGTACCGTGCGAGTTTCCCGAAAACGGCTACCACGGCCACGACATCATCGAAACGGCACAGCAGATCATCGACAAATACGGCGACAAATACCTCGCGATGAGCGAAGAAGAACGCCTCGCCGCGTTCAAACCGCTCGCGCTTTCCGAAAAACTCGCCAAACTCAAAGAAGACCTCGAAGCGTTCAACGTATCGTACCAAGTATGGTTCAGCGAAAAAACGCTCCACGAAGCAGGCTACATCGAAGAAACGTGCGACTACCTCACAGAGCGTGGTAAAATGTACGAAAAAGACGGCGCGCGCTGGCTCAAGTCGACCGACTACGGCGACGACAAAGACCGTGTCGTTATCCGAGACAACGGCGTACCGACGTACCTTGCGGCAGACATCGCGTACCACCGCGACAAATTCCGCCGCGAATTCGACCGCGTCATCAACATCTGGGGCGCAGACCACCACGGCTACGTATGCCGCGTCAAAGCCGCAGTCAGCGCACTCGGCTACGACCCCGACGCGCTCGAAGTGCTCCTTCTTCAGATGGTCAGCCTCTACCGCAACGGTCAGCTCGTCAAAATGTCGAAACGTACCGGCGAAAGCGTAACGCTCGCCGAGCTCATCGAAGAAGTCGGCACCGATGCGGCAAGATTCTTCTTCATCATGCGCTCCATCGACAGCCAGCTCGACTTTGACCTCGATCTTGCGAAATCGCAGACAAGCGAAAACCCTGTCTACTACATCCAGTACGCACACGCGCGTATCGCCAGCATCTTCCGTCAGGCAGACGAAGCAGGCATCGCTCGTCCGTCGGCTGACACGAACCTTGCCGTTCTCAAAGAAGAAGCAGAGATCGACCTCATCAAAAAGATCGGCGAATACCCCGAAGAAGTACAGCAGGCGGCCAAAGAACGCGCACCGCACGCCATCGCGCGCTACGCGCACGAGCTCGCAGGCCTCTTCCATACATTCTACAACCAATGCCGTATCGTCGGCGTAGATGCCGAGCTCTCTGAGGCGAGACTTGCACTCGTCACGGCAGTACAGCAGACCATCCGCCACGCACTCACCATGCTCGGCGTATCGGCTCCCGACAAAATGTAACAACTGCCGTACTCTGTGCAAAAAACGGCGAAACATAGCAGGATTTTGCAAGATAGGATAGAATGTTAATAAGATAGACGAAAACGACTTTGCATATGCAAAGCACGGAAATAGAACATAACGATCGATACATAAGGACAGAAAGCAGGAGGAATTGTTTCCATGGCAAAATACGTATTTGTAACCGGCGGTGTTGTTTCTTCTCTC
>JAFPBC010000108.1 GCA_017390595.1 Selenomonadales bacterium
ACCGACTTTGTAGTAAGATACGCTGTCGTCTAAGGAAGTTACGAGCTGTTTGACAGGTTCGTCACTGGAGTAATCGAGTGCTACGATCAATCTATCTTTCATCTTTTATGCTCCTATTATCCGATTTTGACCTGACCGATGATGTCTTGAATCGATTTGATACCGCGTGCATCGAGGTATTCGTCGATACCGCGCGTTACGTCCATCGCTACTGCGGGATTGACGAAGTTGGCCGTACCGATAGAGACGGCACTTGCACCCGCCAGGAAGAATTCGATAGCATCTTCTGCGGTCATGATACCGCCCATACCGATGATGGGGACTTTGACCGCTTGCGCGACCTGCCATACCATGCGGACAGCGACAGGTTTGACGGCAGGGCCCGAAAGGCCGCCGACGATGTTGCCGAGGACAGGTTTCCATGTTCTCGTGTCGATGACCATGCCAAGGAGCGTATTGATCATCGAGATGATGTCCGCACCTGCATCTTCAACATATTTCGCCATTTCTACGATATCGGTAACATTCGGAGAAAGTTTGACGATGACAGGAAGATTCGTGTGTTTTTTGACTTCACGAACGACTGCCGCCGCACTTTCGGGACGCGTACCGAACGCGATACCGCCTTCTTTGACATTCGGACAAGAGATATTAAGCTCGAGTGCGGCTACGCCGTCAACGGAGAGCTTCTCTGCCAAAACGCCGTATTCTTCAACGGTAGAGCCCGACATATTGACGATGACGGGGAATTCGTACCGTTTGCATTGCGGAAGAATGGTTTTGATGAATGCATCGGAGCCCGGATTTTCGAGACCGATACAATTGAGCATACCCGCGGGGGTCTCTGCGATGCGAACACCTGCATTACCACTGCGCGGATTGAGTGTCGTACCTTTTACTACGACGGCACCGAGGTCGTTGAGGTTCATGAAGTCGGCAAATTCGATACCGAATCCGAACGTACCCGATGCTGTCATAACAGGAGTTTTCATTTGAAGGCCTGCCAAATTGACTCTTAGATCTGCCATTTAAAAGACCTCCTCTGCCAAGAATACAGGTCCGTGCGAGCAGACCTTTTTGCGTGTACCGTCTTTGGCTTCACACGTACACGAAAGGCATGCACCAATTCCGCAAGCCATGTGTTTTTCGAGCGAAACGTAGCAAGGTACTTGATATTCTCTTGCGATCTCGGCAACGCGTTTCATCATGATCTCGGGACCGCATGTGCAGATAGCATCATACGATTTATCCGCGAGGATCTGCCCAAGTGCATCAACAGTAAAGCCTTTCAGCCCCATTGAGCCATCGTCAGTCGTGACATAGATATCTTCGCACGCGCCATAGTAGCTCGTCCAGAAAAGATCATCTTTTGTGCGACCGCCCATAAGGATATCGCTATTCTTAAGAGTATTGGCCACGTAGATGAGCGGTGCGATACCTACCCCACCACCAATAAGAAGCGTTTTTTTGCCTTCGAGCTTATCTGTCGGGAAGCCACGACCCAGCGGGCCGAGGAGACTGATCGTCTCCCCTGCTTTGCGCTGCGACAATACTTCCGTACCTTTGCCGATAGTACGGTAAATAAGGACGATCTTATCGACTGCGACGTCTGCGATACTGATCGGACGGCGCAGAAGCGGAGCAACTGCATCAGATACCTGTACATGGAGGAACTGACCCGGTTTTGCGATCGATGCGATCGTCGGTGCAGTCAAGGTGATCTCATACATTCCTTCTGCAACTTTGCGATTCTGGAAAATCACTGCATTTTCTAAATGCTTAGGCAAGTTGATCCCCTCCGCCAATATAATCTTGCAATGCGAGTGCATAGACCAAACGGCGTTCTCT
>JAFPBC010000012.1 GCA_017390595.1 Selenomonadales bacterium
CGTGTCACCGTCATCAGCCCCACGCTTGCGGACGGGCTCGCAGAGCTTGCCGAAAACGGCAGGATACGCCATATCGCACGTGCCTACGAAGCGTGCGACGCGGACGGATACACCCTCGTCATCTGCGCGACCGACAATGCTGCCATCAATCGCCGGACAGCGCGTGAAGCACGTGCCTTCGGTGCGCTCGTCAACGTCATCGACGCGCCCGAAGAAGGCAACTTTACCGTACCGTCGTCGGTCGACAGCGGTCCGCTTCTTTTGACGATATCAACGGGCGGCATCAGCCCCGCGTTCTCGCGAATGATGCGCCAAGAACTTGCGGAAACGTACGGCGCGGTACACGGAGCATTCCTTGCGAAGCTCGGTGTATGGCGCGACGAAGTCAAAGATATTCTCCCGACGTCCAAAGAACGCGAATCGTTTTGGCGGTCGGTATTGACGAGAGATGTGATGAAGCTCTTACGAGAAGGAAACTTAGAAAAGGCGGAGGAATCAATACAGGATGCAATTAGTAGTATTAGGACTCAATCATAAGACAGCTCCCGTAGACGTACGCGAAACGTTTTCTCTGTCGGAGGAGCGTATCAGAGCATCGCTTACACACCTCGACGATTATTCGGAGATCGCCGAGTGCGTGATACTCTCGACGTGCAATCGTACGGAAGTCTACGCCGTCATGGACGAAGACGAGACGGTAGAAGCCAAAGAAGAACTGAAAGCGTTCCTCCTCGATATGGCAAAATCGAGTGATGTCGCAGACGAATATTTCTACGCGTATTACGGCGCCGACTGTATCCGCCACCTGTTCCGTGTGGCATCGAGCCTCGACTCGCTCGTCATCGGCGAAGGACAGATCCTCAATCAGGTCAAAAAAGCCTACTCGGTAGCCAAAGCCGAGAAAGCAACGCGAACGGTACTCAATATGCTGTTCCATCGCGCCATCAAGACGGGCAAAAAAGTGCGTACCGAAACGCGTATCGCGTACAGCGCCGTATCGGTCAGCTATGCGGCTGTCGAATTGGCGAAAAAGACGATCGGCGACTTGTCTCATTCGAATGTGCTCCTCTTGGGCGCAGGTCAGATGGGCGAACTTACCGCGCGTCATCTCGTGGCGAACGGTGTCAAGACGGTCTTCGTTTCGAACCGCAAATATCTGCGTGCGGCAGAGCTTGCCGAAACGTTCGGCGGGATAGCCGTGCCGTTCGAGGAATTTATGCAAAGCGCGGAGAGTGCCGATGTCATCATCACCTCGACGGGCGCGCCGCATTATCTCGTAGAACGCTGGGACGTTGAAAGGCTGATGGCAAAACGCGCGCATCGCCCGCTCATCTTCATCGATATCGCCGTACCGCGTGATGTCGAGCCCGAAGTAGGCGAAGTCCCGAATGTCAATCTCTACAATATAGACGATCTCGAAGCCGTCGTGGAATCGAATCTCCAGATACGCCAGCAAGAGGCGGAAGAAGCGGAGAGCATCATCGAAGAAGCGATGGACGAAATGATAGAACGGTTCCGATATCTCGAATATCGACCCGTGATGGCACTCTTAAGCGATAAGGCAGAACGTATCCGCCGCCGCGAGGTCAAACGCGCGATGGCAAAGCTGGGCGGTCTGTCGATCGATGAAAGACGCGCGGTCAAGCACTTGTCGAAGATGATCGTGCGAAAGCTTCTCAGAGACCCGATGATATGCCTTAACGAGGCGGCACTCGAAGGTCGCGAGGATACGCTCATCGATGCCATCAGCGAATTGTTTAAACTCGATACAACAGGGGAGGGGGAGAGCCGTGAAGAAAACAGTGGTGATCGGTACGCGCGGCAGTAAGCTCGCGTTGTGGCAAGCCGACTACATTCAAGCCAGATTAGAGGCACAGTATCCCGATATCACGGTAACGCAGAAGATCATTACGACGACGGGCGACAAGATACTCGATGTACCGCTCGCGAAGATCGGCGGAAAAGGCCTCTTTACAAAAGAATTGGAGACTGCGATGCTGAAGGGTGAGATAGACCTTGCCGTACACAGCATGAAGGACGTACCGAGCGAGATGCCCGAAGGCCTCGTGCTCGGTGTTATCACGAGCCGCGAGCATGAAGGCGACGCGTTCGTCAGTCTGAAATACAACGCTATC
>JAFPBC010000109.1 GCA_017390595.1 Selenomonadales bacterium
ATACAAAAACAGCAACTGCAAAATGCTATTAGTCAGCGGTTGTCTTGCACAACGTTTCTCGACCGAATTGATCACAGAGATCCCCGAAATTGATGCCATTATCGGCACAGGCTCGTGGCAGAAGATACGTGAAGCGATCGAACGTGTCGATAGTGGCGAAAAGCAAGTCATGATCTTAGATGAATTGACCAATCTTTATACGGAAGATATGCCACGCGTACTTACGACACCGTCTTATACAGCATATATCAAAGTCGCAGAAGGATGCAGTAACCGTTGCGCGTATTGTGTCATTCCGTCTGTCCGCGGAGATTTCCGCAGCCGCCCGATGGAATCTATCATTGCAGAAGCCAAAAACTTGGCAGAGCAAGGGGTTCGCGAGATCAATTTGATCGCACAAGATACAACGAACTACGGTACCGACCTCTACGGAGAACGCCGTATCACAGCTCTTCTTCGTGAGCTTGTTAAAATCGAAAAAATCGAATGGATCCGTCTCTTGTACTGCTACCCGCACAACTTCACAGACGATCTGATCGAACTCATGGCGACCGAGCCCAAAGTTTGCTCTTATGTCGATCTTCCGCTTCAACATATCAGCGATACTGTTCTGCGCCGTATGAATCGCCGCGATACAAAAGCAGACATTGAAAAACTGCTCAAAAAGATCCGCGAACGTATTGAAGGCGTCGTTATTCGCAGTTCTTTCATCGTTGGTTTCCCGGGAGAAACAGAAGCTGATTTTGAAGAATTGAAAGAATTCATCGAAACGCAAAAATTTGAACGCGTAGGTATCTTTACATATTCTCGTGAAGCAGGTACGCCTGCTTATGACATGGAGGATCAGATTCCTGAAGAAGTCAAAGAAGATCGCTATCATACCTTGATGGCAACACAGTGCGTCATTTCGGAAGCGATCAATCAGTCTTATGAAGGTGAAGAGCTTACCGTTTTGGTCGAAGGCAAAGACAGTGAACAAGAAGGCCTTGCATATGGTCGTTCTTATCGCGAAGCACCCGACATCGATGGAAAGATCTTCATCGAAAATGAACCCGATCCCGCAATCGGTACATTCATTCAAACAGAAGTCATACAAGGCTTCACTTACGACCTTGTCGTAGAAAAAATCGATGAATAAACCGAATCGTAAAGCGGAGGATGTCTTATGATCGTAGAACTTATTACAACAGGCTCTGAACTGTTATTGGGCGAGATCGTCAATACTAACAGTGCATACCTATCATCTGCACTCAATCAAGCAGGTTTTGATGTCGTATATCATTCCACAGTAGGAGATAACCGTGCTCGCATGCGTTCTGTTATGGAGATCGCATTAGAGCGTGCTGATATCGTTATTACATCGGGCGGACTGGGACCTACATTAGGTGATTTTACAAAAGAAGTGATGGCAGACCTCTTGGGACTGCCTCTCTGTCTGCACGAACCAAGCCTTGATAAAATCAAATGCTTCTTTGCACATCGCCATACACATATGCCTGTCAATAACAAAAAACAAGCCATGGTTCCCGAAGGCTCTTATATACTTAACAACTCCTGCGGTACCGCGCCCGGGATCGTTATTCAACACAACAATAAGGTCATCATACACCTTCCGGGACCTCCGCATGAATTAAAGACTATGGTCAAAGACGAATTATTGCCATATCTTTCTAAGCACTATCCGCAAGAAGCAATCATCGTATCGAAAGAGCTTCATACTTACGGTTTAGGCGAATCGACAGTCGACGAAACATTGCGTGATATCCTTCTTGCGCAATCGAACCCAACCATCGCTCTGCTTGCACGCCCTGGTGAGATTCTCGTTCGTATTACAGCCAAAGCAAATAATACGACAGTCGCAGAAGAACTGATAGCTGATATGGAAAAACAGATTCGTGCCAGACTGGGCAATATCATTTTTTCTACCGATGATAAAACGATGGAAGAAGTCGTTGCAGAATCGCTTTTATCCAACAAGAAAACGATCGCACTGGCGGAATCGTGTACGGGCGGACTTGTCACAAGTCGTTTGACAGATGTACGCGGCGCATCGGCTTATCTCATCGGTTCTGTCGTTTGTTACAGCAACGATATCAAAGAAAAACAAATCGGAGTACCACACCAAACGTTGCTTGACTACGGTGCCGTCAGTGAACCGACAGCACGCGCGATGGCAGAAGGAGTTCGCCGTCTTAACGAAACGGATATCGGAGTAGGGGTCACAGGCATTGCAGGCCCGGATGGAGGTACACCCGAAAAACCTGTCGGCACTGTCTATATTGCAGTTGCAGGCAAAGATGAAACAACGTGCAGATTGTGCCATTTTACAGGCAATCGCACGACGATCAAACGGCTTGTCTCACAAGCTGTATTGAATGAGATCAGAAACTATTTGAATAGATAAAAGGAGACCGTACTTTTGAAAAAAGAATTAGGTATGTTTGGAGAACTTGAACTGAGCAAAAAGGTGTGCCAAGGCTTGGCGGCAATGGGATTTGAAGAACCTTCACCGATCCAAAGTCAAACGATCCCATTAGTGCTTGAAGGCCATGATGTTATCGGCCAAGCACAAACAGGCACAGGTAAAACGGCTGCATTTGGTATTCCTACGATCGAAAAGATCAAAGACGGACGTCATGTTCAAGCTCTCATTTTGACTCCGACACGCGAACTTGCTATCCAAGTATCGGAAGAGTTGTCCAAAATCGGGAAATTCACACGCACCAAGGCACTTCCCGTCTATGGTGGTCAATCGATAGATAGACAGATCCGAGCTTTGAAAGCAGGAGTCCATGTCGTTATCGGTACGCCGGGTCGTCTACTCGACCATATCCGCCGTCAGACGATCAAGCTCGATCGCGTACACACCTTGATACTCGATGAAGCAGACGAAATGCTCGACATGGGTTTCATCGAAGACATCGAAACGATCATGAGCAATATTCCGATCGAATCTCGTCAGACGCTCTTATTCTCGGCAACGATGCCGACAGAAATCGCGAATCTGGCGAAAAAATATATGAAATCGCCACAAAAAGTTACCATCAGTCGCGAGCAATTGACAGTACCACTCATCGATCAATGCTACTATGAAACGCGCGAAAAACTCAACGGTCTCTGCCGTGTCATGGACATGGAAGAAATCGGTCGCACGATCATCTTTGGACGTACCAAAAAAGGCGTTGACGATCTTGTCGCATCGCTTCAAGCTCGCGGCTATCTCGTAGACGGACTTCACGGCGACTTAAGTCAGATGCAGCGTGACCGCGTAATGAAACGCTTCCGCGAAAGAAAACTCGATATTCTCGTAGCAACAGATGTTGCAGCACGAGGAATCGATATCGACGATATCACACACGTTATTAACTATGATATCCCTCAAGATCACGAATCGTACGTTCACCGTATCGGTCGTACAGGTCGCGCAGGTCGTCAAGGTACAGCGATCACATTTATTGAGCCACGTGAATATCGCCAGCTCAAATTGATCGAACGCTTAGCAAAAACACGTATTCTTCGCAAACAACTTCCGTCGTCTGCCGACGTATTGGAACGTCAGCGCGAAATGATCAAAGAACGTCTCGTCAAAACGCTCGAACGTCAGCGTCTCGATGCGTATCATTCCATCATTGCCGACCTTTTGGATGACTACGATCCCGCAGAGATCGCAGCAGCAGCTTTAAAACTCCATTTAGAAGGCTTTAAAGAAAATCCTGTCGAAGAACCGACGACCAACATCGACCTTGAAAATACAGGTGCAAGACCTGGTATGGTACGACTTTTCATCAACGCAGGCAAAGCACAGCGAATTCGTCCGGAAGACATCGTACGTACGATCGCCAGCGAAGCTGATATCCCGGGTAATATCATCGGCCTTATCAACATCTACGACAAATTTACCTTCGTAGAAGTCCCGAAAGATACGGCAGAACGTGTACTTTCGGTCATGCACAAAAATACCATCAAAGGATATAAGATCAACGTAGAACCGGCAAAACGCCGTTAAACCAATCAAAAAAATAAAAAGAGGGGGAACTACCAATGGCAGAAAGAGGAGCCGCACACGATAAAATGACAGCGCTGGATAATGCGATTCGCCAGATCGAAAAAGATTTCGGCAAAGGTTCGATCATGAAATTGGGCGAAGTCGCCGCTAAAATGCACGTAGAAGTGATTCCGACAGGAACACTCTCTCTTGATATCGCACTCGGAGTAGGCGGTGTACCGCGCGGAAGAGTCATCGAGATCTATGGTCCCGAATCGTCCGGTAAAACGACAGTCGCTCTCCATGTTATCGCACAAGCACAAAAAATGGGCGGTATTGCAGCTTTCATTGACGCAGAACACGCACTTGATCCCGCATACGCAAAAAAACTCGGTGTCGATACCGACAATCTCTTGATCTCGCAGCCGGATAATGGCGAACAAGCACTCGAGATCGCAGATGCCCTCGTAAGAAGCGGTGCCATCGACATCGTAGTCGTTGACTCCGTTGCAGCACTCGTTCCAAAAGCCGAGATAGAAGGCGAAATGGGCGACTCACACGTAGGCCTTCAAGCACGTCTCATGTCGCAGGCAATGCGTAAGCTTACCGGTATCATCAGCAAATCGCGTACAACGGCCATCTTTATCAACCAGATCCGCGAAAAAGTCGGTATCATGTTCGGTAATCCCGAAACAACGACAGGCGGTCGCGCGCTCAAATTCTACGCATCCGTTCGTCTCGACGTTCGCAAAGTCGATACCTTAAAACAAGGTAACGACATGGTCGGCAACCGCACCCGCATCAAAGTCGTTAAAAACAAGATCGCTCCGCCGTTCAAACAAGCAGAATTCGACATTATGTACGGTCAAGGCATCTCGCATGAAGGATGTCTTATTGATATCGGTACCGACCTTGACATCATCGACAAAAGCGGTGCATGGTACTCGTACAGCGGTGAACGTCTCGGTCAAGGCCGTGAAAATGCCAAAGAATTCTTGAAGGAAAATACGGCAGTAGCCATTGAAATTGAACGTAAAATCCGTGAAAAGCTCAATATTGGCGGTATGATCGCAGAAGCAGAAGAATAAACAAACAAGAAGTGTCTCTTAATCTTGACACTTACAGGAAAAACTATTACAATTAGAATATCCAATTGTTTTCAAAATTTCAGTTGTTAATTTTTTGAAAATTTTCATCATTTGATTTAGGCCATCATTTGAGAAGGATGAACAAGTTAAAAGCCTTATAATTTTATACAGAAGGAGGTGTAATGTATCATCGAGATAGTAATTGCTATTATTACAGGGCTTATCGGTGTATCCATTGGATATGTAGTTCGCAAAAAGACCGCCGAAGCAAAAATCATCTCCGCAGAAGCAGCAGCCGAAAAGATTTTGGAAGATGCAAAACGTACCGGAGAGACGATTCATAAAGAAGCAGTCGTTGAAGCGAAAGAAGATATTCATAAATTACGTCATGAGTTAGATAAAGAGACACGTGAACGCCGTTCGGAATTGCAGCGTTTGGAACGTCGTCTTCAACAAAAAGAAGAGAATCTTGACCGCAAAATCGATTCTCTCGAGAAAAAAGAAGACATCCTCAGCCGCAAAGAAGCCGAAGTCGATCGCACTCAGCATAAGATCAATGATTTGTACAACAAACAGCTCGTGGAACTCGAACGCATCTCGGGCTTGACGTCGGAAGATGCTAAAAATATGCTTCTTACAAATACAAAAGAAGAAGTAAAACACGAAACCGCTATGCTCATCAAAGAATTGGAACAGCAGGCGAAAGAAGAATCGGATAAACGTGCTCGCGAGATCATCTCGCTCGCAATTCAGCGTTGTGCAGCCGACCATGTGGCAGAAACCACAGTATCGGTCGTCGCATTGCCGAATGACGAAATGAAAGGCCGTATCATCGGTCGCGAAGGTCGTAATATTCGTACACTCGAAACCTTAACTGGAATTGACTTAATTATTGATGATACTCCGGAAGCGGTGATCTTGTCGGGCTTTGATCCCGTACGCAGAGAGATCGCACGCATCGCATTGGAAAAATTGATCGCAGACGGCCGAATCCATCCTGCAAGAATTGAAGAGATGGTAGAAAAAGCTCGTCGCGAAGTAGAACAGCGTATCAAAGAAGCAGGGGAGCAGGCTACATTCGAAACGGGTGTCCATGGTCTCCATCCTGAAATGATCAAGCTGTTGGGACGACTCAAATATCGTACCAGCTACGGACAAAATGTCCTCAAACATTCCGTTGAAGTATCTCACTTGGCAGGCGTTATGGCGGCAGAACTCGGCATTGATGTAATGCTCGCTAAACGTGCAGGTCTTTTGCATGATATCGGTAAAGCGATCGACCACGAAGTAGAAGGTCCGCATGTAACGATCGGTGGCGATCTCGCGAAAAAATATCGTGAATCCGCAGACGTTATCAATGCTATCGTCGCTCACCATGGCGATGAAGAACCGAAAACAGTGCAAGCCGTTCTCGTTGCGGCAGCCGATGCTGTATCCGCGGCAAGACCGGGCGCACGTCGTGAAAGCTTGGAAAGCTACCTCAAACGTTTGACTCGTTTGGAAGAGATCGCAGAATCCTTCCCGGGCGTTGACAAATCGTTCGCTATTCAGGCAGGCCGCGAAATTCGCATCATGGTTAAACCGGAAAAAATCGATGACGCTGCATCTGTTATGATGGCACGTGACATCGTGAAAAAAATCGAATCCGAACTCGAATATCCGGGTCAGATTCGCGTTACGGTTATCCGCGAAACACGCGCAGTCGACTATGCAAAATAAAAAAATCAGCAGTCCATCTTGGTATGGACTGCTATTTTTTTATGACAGCAAATCAGTTTAATAAGAGTACTGTTGAGCAACTTGGTTAAGAGTAAGGATGATGTGTTCGTTATCATTGACGGTAATGTTACCGAACACGCGACTACCACAGGAGCAAGTTCTGTTTTTGAAGAATCGTGTCATGGAATCGAGCAAGTGTATAAGGCAAGAGACTTGCTCCTTCCTATCAAAGATAAGATTCTCTACATCAGAAGCGGTAATCATGGACAGGGCAGAGCATTACGGTATAGCAAGATTCCTCCCGAAC
>JAFPBC010000110.1 GCA_017390595.1 Selenomonadales bacterium
CATCAGGCGAGACTTCATCTTCCTCGCCCGCAATACCGAGCGTAGACTTCCCGCCCGCCAAGCGTTTCAACAGGCGATGGACGAGCGCGCACGTGCCGTCTGCCCACACAAGAAACGACGGCGGGAATACAGAGAGCAGTCTTCTTTCCTCCGCCCGCGCATTCAGCTCGGAAAGAAATCGCCGATACGCGATGACTGCTTCATCGGCTTCCGCCAAAAACGGCAGATACCCATCGCCTGCCAAACAGCAATCGACACGCGCGCATTTATCTTCCAGCATCTCTCGCAGTTCGTGAGCCCTTCGCGTCATCATCCGTTCCGACGGGTCAAGATACTGCGGACAGAGCGCCGCGACATCTGAGACAAGCGACAGTCCGAGCGACACCTCCTTCACGGCAGACGCTCCGCAGACGAGCGATGCATCACTGCTACGCGCCAAACGAAGCACATACCGCGATTTTTTCGCCAGATGACGGACAAGCGACGGATAGATACGTGCGCCGCCTCGCTCTCCTGTCATCGCCGATTCGCAGAGAGACAGCTTCTCTACCGTTTCTGCCACACGACCTTGATACTTTTCCCGACCTTTACGTCTCCGTTCCACAGCGAGCGTTTCAAGCGACTTTGACATCTTCGCGAGCGAGCGATCACCGCCCGCCGATTCCGACAGGAGCATCGCATCTGCCGAAAGAACAGCCAGCCACCACGCAAGGCTGTCACCACACCCCTTCGGCTCACCTCTAAAAAGAAACGTGTGCCCCATCATACTACACTTCCTTTCGGATAGTCTCTGTGTAGTATATGATGACGCACACGTTTTGTCAGTCGAAGCTTATTTCGCAGCGGTTGATCTTGAACCCTTTTGCGCTGAACTTCTCTTCGTATTCTGTTCTGATATTGTCGGGACGATCTTCGCTGTGAAGGTCGTACGAGATATCTTCCACACGACAACCGACTGCTTCGAATTCCTCTAAGGAGAAGTCAAACAGCGGTCTGTTATCCGTCTTGAAGTGGATCTCGCCGCCTTTTTTGAGAAGACCGCGATATCTCTCGAGGAACGCACGATATGTCAGGCGACGTTTCGCATGGCGTGCTTTCGGCCACGGATCGCAGAAGTTGATATAGAAACGGTCGACTTCGCTTTCGTCGAAGATGTTCGTGATCCCTTCGATATTGAACACCAACAATCGCACATTCGTAAGCCCTGCTTCATGCACCTTTTTCGCCGCCGCGTAGAGGACGTCAAGCTGTGCTTCGATGCCGATGAAATTGATCTCGGGATGACGTGCGGCCATACCCGTGATAAAATCCCCTTTCCCGCAGCCGAGCTCTACATGAAGCGGTGCCGTGCGGCCGAAATCGTCTGCCCACTTACCTTTCGCTTCTTCTGTTACATCCTGTCGTACAAAATCTTTATAATCCAAAATCGCATCTTTTACCCACGGTTTTTTCCGTAAACGCACGCTATTCACCCAATCCTTTTTCTATTTCTTTTCGATCCCGTATTTTTTCAAGTAACGATACAGCGTCACACGGCTGACATCGAGCATATTCGCCATACGGCTGACATTACCGCCCGCCGCTTTCCAGACACGTTCGAACACGTCACGGTCTTCTTTCCACGACATATCGGGCTTCACATCGCCCATCAAGTTGATATCCTCCGGCTGAATGACAGCACCTGCCGTATTGAAGTACGCATGTTCGACGACTTCTTGCAGCTGCTTGACGTTGCCCGGCCATTCGTACGACATAAGAAGCTTCTTCGTATCTTCGGCAAGCGTTTTTTCTGCCATCGTATGCTGCTGAGCCAACTCGCGAATGATATGCGCCGCCAGACTCGGGATATCCGATACACGCGCGCGAAGCGGCGGTACACGGAGCGTATTTTTGCTGACGATGCGATAGAGACTTTCGTCGAATCCGCCGCGTTCCGTCAATCGCTTGAGGTCACAGTCGCTTGCCGCGACGATACGAACGTTGATCGTTCTGTTCACACGATCGCCCATACGACGCATCGTGTGCGACGTCAACGCTTCGGCAAGCATAACGGCTACACTGCGCGGAAGTTTTTCGATCTCGTCCATGAAGAGCGTACCGCCATTGGCAAGCTCGAGCTTACCGGGACGACCGACATCTTCGCGTTCTGCCGTACCGAACAATTCTTCTTCCAATATCTCTTGCGGCAAGTCTCCGCAGCGAAGCGTAATGAGAGGCCCTGCCGCCCGCGTACTTGCCTGATGGATACCGTGCGCGAGACGCTGTTTGCCCGTACCGCCTTCCCCTTGTATGAGGACATGGTTTTCATTCTTCGCTACACGCGATGCCTTATCCCACATCGCCGTGAACACTTGGCTCGAGCCGACCATGCTGGCAAGACTGTATTTTGCCGTATAACCGACGGCATGCGCAACGAGCATACGAAGGTCTTCGATCGGCATCGTGACCGTTACGACACCCGAGATATCCCCGCCCGATTGACCTTCGAGCGGAACGACCGTCGTGATATCTTCATACGTTCTCTTTTCGGTTATCCACGTGATCTCCTTGTTATAGCAAGGAATGCCCTTGAACCCTTGATAGATCGGTGTATGATGGTAATTCAGCACCGCATCGTTGAGATTCGGCAGGCTGTCGTTATCCGTATGGATAAGCGCTAGTCTGCTTCTGCCCATCTTATTCGTATAAGCGATCTCACCGTTCGGCAAGATATGATATACCGCGATCGGCGCGGCATCCAAGATAGCTTGTCTTGCTTTGAGCGTCTGTATCATATCAAGATGACGCTCCATCGACATCCGCATCGACAGCATCAGCGACACAAGCGCCGTATACGGAAGCGCATTCTGCTCGACTGCCACGAGCGTCAAGATATATCCGAGCTTACCGTCCACCATGATCGGCACCGAACAAGCATCGCCCATCTGACATTCGCGTATCCACATCTCGGGCCCGAACAAGAGGAACGGCACCTTATGACGATGCGTCAAGCTGATACTCGACGTGCCGATATCCTTCATCGACAAACGCGCGCCTTCCGTCTGACCCGGCGTTCTCTGATAGAACGGCAGCGAATAGCTCTTGAGGACATAACAGTCCGCATCCAACAAAAGAAGGCTCATATTATAGCTCGAGAAAAACTCGTGGATATTCTGATAAAAATCCGTCACATACTCGATCGCCGCCGCATGAAACGATTGCTTCTCGGCAAGCTCTTCTCTCGACCATTGCACCAGCTTCGGCATACGGTCGGGCAATACCCCGAGCGTACGACTCTCCTGCCATGACTGCGCTACCCACGGATGGACGTTCGGGTCCATCACGCCAAAATCAATGAATTTATTATAGTACGCATTCAATTTCTCTTTACTTCTACGTTCTCTGATCATCACGTACCCCCATCTATTACACACTACGTTACATTAGTGCTACGTTACCACCTTCATTTTATCAATACTTACACATTGTTGCAACATATTTTCAGCGAAAAAGCAGATTTTTTCCTTATTTGTATCATCTAAAAATACATCATTCGTTTTCCAATATACATTCGCCTGTTTTTCTCTGTTTTACGATCACTTTGTAACATCCTCAAGCAAAATAAAAAAATCCCCGTACTGCCACATAAACAGTACGGGGACATATGTTTTTTATAACATATTGTTGAGGAACGCTCTCGTTCTCTCTTGCTTCGGATTGCCGAAGATCTCTTCGGGGCATCCTTCTTCAACGACGCGACCGCCGTCCACGAACAGTACACGGTTCGCGACCTCACGCGCGAACGCCATCTCGTGCGTTACGATGACCATCGTCATTTTTTCTTTCGCCAGATCGCGGATCGTTTTGAGTACCTCGACCGTAAGCTCGGGATCGAGTGCCGACGTCGGCTCGTCAAACAGCATGATATCGGGAGACATCGCAAGCGCGCGAGCGATCGCCACACGCTGTTTCTGACCGCCCGACAGCTGCGACGGATAGCTGTCAGCCTTCGCCGACAAGCCGACCTTCGCCAAAAGATTCTCTGCGATCGGCAAGATCTCTTCGCGTTTCATCTTTTTCACGATCATCGGAGCCTCGATAAGATTCTCCATGACCGTCATATGCGGGAACAGATTGAACTGCTGGAACACCATACCCATTTTCGAGCAGATACGTCGCGCTTCCGCTTCACTTGCGTAGACGACGCGACCGTTCTCTTCTCCCGCGAGCTGTTCGCCCTCGATCGTGACCGAACCGCCCGTGATGACCTCCAAGCGATTCAAGCAGCGAAGAAACGTACTTTTGCCCGAACCCGATGTACCGATAATGGCGATGACCTCGCCTTTATTGACCGTCAAGTCGATGCCCTTTAAGACCTCGACATCTTTAAAACTCTTGCGGATACCTACCGCCTTAATCATCTCCACAATAGATCCCTCACTCATCATAGACAGCATAATGCTGTTCCAATTTCTTAAAGACCTTCGTCAAGACAAGCGTCATCACGAGATAGAAGACTGCCGCGACCAAGAACGGCGTCATGTCGAACTCACGCTGTACGATCGTTCTTGCCGTACGAAGAAGATCGTTCATCGCCAAGACATAGACGAGCGATGTATCTTTGACGAGCGTGATCGTCTCGTTGCTGACAGGAGCAAGTACACGTTTGATGACCTGCGGAAGGACGATACGGCGCATCGTCTGCACGTACGTCATACCGAGCGTTTTTGCCGCCTCATACTGACCGCGTTCGATCGACTGGATACCACCGCGGAAGATCTCTGCGAAATATGCCGCATAGTTGAGCACGAACGCGATGATCGCCGCGCTGAAATCCGGAAGGCGAATATCTGCCACGATCGGAAGCGCATAATAGATGAACAATAGCTGAAGCATCAACGGTGTACCGCGCATCAGCCAGATGTACACTTCCATCAAAAAACTGAGCGGACGGAACTTAGACAATCGGATCAGCGCGACCAATAGACCAAGCGGAAGCGTGAACACGAGTGTCGTGAAGAATATCTCGAGCGTAAGGCCCGCGCCTTCGAACATCAGCCCGACCATCTCCAACAACTTATCGATATTTTCCATAACAACCCTAACCCCTATTCCATACATAATCAAGTAATACTTTATTTTACCACAAAACCGAGCATTCTCACAGACTTATTCTTCCTTTTTATCCGAGAAGAAACATGATTTCTATGAGAAAATATCACCAACGGAGGAGTACAGCCAAGAGATACGAAAAAAGATGCCATCCCGATCGAATGGCATCTCTCATCATCATTATTTCAACAAGTTTTTACCGAACCATTTTTCAGAGATCTTAGCACCGCTGCCGTCTTTTTTCATTTCATCCATGACAGCCTGTACTTTATTGCGGAGCTCTGTATCGTTTTTGCGGAACGCGATACCGAACGTACCACATTCACAGAAATCTTCTTCGAGAACTTGGAATGCATCCGGTTTTTTCGACAAGTAGAAACGACCTACGATCTCGTCGCCTACGATCGCATCAAGACGACCTGCTTCCAGATCCATGAACGCTTCGATGAAGTCGCCATATTTGCGGATCTCTTTATATTTACCCTGCCAACCGCGTTCGATGATCTTTTCATCTGCAGTCGATGCATTCTGAACACCGATCACTTTGCCTTCAAGATCTTTTACACCTTTGATAGGCGAATTTTTCGGAACGAAGAGTACCTGTCTTGCATCCATGTACGGTTCGCTGAAGAGAACGTTTTTCTTTCTCTCTTCCGTAATGTTCATACCATTCCACAAGCAGTCAACGCGTTTGCCGTTAAGCTCGGACTCTTTGCTGCTCCAGTCGATCGCTTTGAACTCGACCTGCATGCCAAGACGTTTTGCCGCTTCTTTGGCCATGTCGATATCGAAACCAACGATCTCATTTTTTTCATCGCGGAAGCCCATCGGCGGGAAGCTGTCATCAAGACCGATAACGATCTTCTGCTGTGCATCTTTCTTCGCCGTATCCGAACCACCACAGCCTGCAACGATCATCGCGAACGATGCAAGCATCAAACAAAGTAACACCAGTTTTTTCATCTCTTGTATCCTCCATTCTTGTGCTGTAACTTCATTATACTTTAGTGTGCTAAAATAGCAAAGAATTGAAAACATTGAAAAAACGCGATCTATCCTGATTATCTCTCATTATATCGAGATATCTTATTATTTCGCCTGTTTTCATTTTTTCTGTATGCGCTCTTGTATTCGTTACCTCTTTTCAATATAATGAAAGAAACTTACCAAACAAATAAAAAGGAGTACACTTATGTCACGCAATCTCACGAGATGGCTTCGCTTTCTCTTCATGTTCTATCTCTTATTCACCATAGCCATCGGCTACTTCGTCTATAACGGCACGCTCCCGTGGACAGACGACCTCATGGCGACCTCTGTATCGCACGTCGTTACCTTAGTCGGTATCATGCTCATGCGAAAACAGTACAAACTCGGCTTCTACATCATCTGCCTTGCCTCTCTCGTCGGCATCGGCTACAACTACTTCTTTTCGAAAATGGACTTCCTCTCCGCCAGCATCGGTATGCTCTACGTCCCCATCATCACAGCCCTCTTCTTAAAGAGCAACTGGCATATCATGAAATAACGCATCATACGACAACCACGACTTCCTCTCGCACAAGAGAGGAAGTTTTTTATTTTCGCGATAACGCGATACTGCATCCCCACCTACGCATCTATCATACTATGCCAAGCACACGTTTGCACGACCTTACCGCTCCTCTTCACTCCGCGATACCATTTTGCTGATCCCTCTCTTTTATCAATAATAATTATCCGCAAATAAAAATTTTATTTTTTCTTCAAAAACCTATTGACAAATACATACCTTCATCGTATACTTGCATTGTAGATGAGTTAGATTCTCAATAGAGAATAATTACAAATTTCTACACCCCCAAAAAACCAAACCATTTCATCAAAAAAATTTGATTTACAAGGAGATGATTTTTATGTCTATGATCAACAAAGAAGTAAGTAACTTTTCGGTACAAGCCTACCATAACGGCGAATTCAAAACGGTAACGA
>JAFPBC010000111.1 GCA_017390595.1 Selenomonadales bacterium
CCGATACCTTCTTGTTTCAGAAGGCCATGCTCGGCAAGCACACGTTTCGCTTCACGCGCCGTTGCTTCGGCAGGATCGACGAGCGCAACACCATCACCAAGCACACGTTGGATAGCCTTCGCGATGTACGGATAATGCGTGCAGCCGAGCACAAGCGCATCGACACCCGCTTCTTGCATCGGAAGCGCGACTTCGCGCACAGCGTCTTCTACCGGCTCATCATCAATATGCCCGCTTTCGATGAGCGGAACGAATCGCGGACAAGGTGTCGGATATATCTCGGCTTCATCGGACAGCTCTTTGAGTGCATTCGCATGCGAACCGCTGGCGATCGTAGCACGTGTTGCCATCACGCCGACCTTTTTCGTCGTCGAACGAGCCAACGCTTCCTCGATCCCCTTATCCATCCCGACAAGCGGAAACGGATACTTACCGACAGCCAAATGATAACCGTGTGCCGTCATCGTATTACAAGCGAACACCGCGATCTTCACACCGCGCTGCTGCATAAAGCTCAATATCTCATGCATAAATTCGATTATTTCGGGAATCGTCTTACAGCCATACGGCATTCGTGCCGTATCGCCCAAATACAGGATATCTTCCTGTGGCATCTGTCGGCGCAATTCCTTCACTACGGTCAGACCGCCGACCCCCGAATCAAAGACCCCGATCGGTCCGTTCGTTGTAGGCAACCTCAATTCCCCCCTAACACTCTACCTTATCAAGTGCGGCAAGCTGAGACAGCTTGTCATAATATTTCGCAGGCAAGCGGATGATCTTGCCTTCTTTATTCGTAAATACATTCTGCGTACGGCCCGTTGCCAATACGACACCATCAGCCAGACGGCGTACCGTATAGTTAAACACCATCTTCACCGGCGTGATCGCTTCGGCAGTCGTCTCGATCGCGATCTCATCGTCAAACCGTCCGGACGAACGATATTTACAGCTGACATCCGTGATCGGAAACACGATACCTTCTTCCATCAACGGATTCAAATAGACGTCCGCTTCCTTCAGATAAGCAACACGCCCCATCTCAAACCAACGCAGATAATTGGCATGATGCACCACACCCATCGCATCTGTTTCCACAAAGCGAACACGATCTCTAATCTCTACCAACTCGGTCACCGGCCTTCTTTTCTACGCATCTTCGGTCTGCTTTTTGCACAACAAAAAGCGTGCCAATCCACGCTTAATATACTCCACTTATTGTACTTTTATCTGTTTCATTTGTCAATTCTTTGCAGGGAATAAGTTCGCATCTTTGAACCATTTTTAGACCTCGTTTTCCTTCCTTAAAAAGAAAAGCCGACTAAAGAAGTCGGCTTTGTTATCTGTTCATGATACGCATCTTATTAAGGAATATCTTCAGATACTCGATCACATGCAAAACGACCAGCACAGTTACTGCATAGCCGCCATAAATATGTATCTGTTTAACGATACCGCGGCCGGGGCGTTCCACCAAATGAAAGTCAAGGATATAGCCTGTTACCAACACCGCAAGCATCGACAGCAGAAGCAATAGATCGATACCGACTTGCCATTTCACTCGTTTCATCACAGCACCTCGCTAACTGTATCGCTTATCTTATTTTACCACATTTTCATGCCTTCGTGCAGTCGTTTTATCAATTGTTCGGGATCATTTTCCCGCATCGCAGATGACATGATGCAGATGCCTTTCGCACCTGCAGTGCTCAGTAAATGTACATTCTTTTCGGAGATACCGCCGATAGCATGGATCGGTATGCGTACAGCATGGCAGACTTCGATAAGAAAATCCGTCCCGCGGCCTGCCAGGCCTTGCTTACAATCCGTTGCAAAGATATGTCCTGCCACCAGATAGTCTGCCCCCCACGCTTCCGCTTCACACGCTTCTTCTGCCGAATGTACCGATACACCGACCGTCTGCCAATGTTTTTTTCGCACGTTATTTCGCATCACAGGGAGCGGAAGATGCACACGAGGATAGTCAGCCTCCGCAAAAGAATGAAAGATACATTCCGCAGGATACGGCATACATACGTCAAGTACTTGTTCTGCCAATCGTCGATATTCGTCTGCGGACAAGTCTTTTTCACGCAGGATGATACGGTCTGCTCCGCCCGCCGCCACTCTCTCTACGCGCGTCAAAAAATCTTCTCGGCACAGGTGTCGATTCGTCACGACAGTAACGCTACACATAGATACTGTCACCCATGACAGGCTGGAGTCCGCGCGCGATCATCGCATGACGAACTTCCTCGACCGAACGAGAGTCGGCAATTTCGAA
>JAFPBC010000112.1 GCA_017390595.1 Selenomonadales bacterium
CGTTTGGAATCCGTATTTTTCTTCAGGTCTGCCAATCGTTCATCGCTGTCTTTGAGGAACTTGCTCAAACGATCTTCGAACGAAGGTGCGTTGTTGAAACGATTCTGACGTTTATGGTCGTTATTGAACGTTTTTCTCGGTGCCGGTGCTTCTTTCGGCGGAGCGGGCGGTTTGAGTGCCTTGATCGAGAGACCGATCTTACCGCGTTCATCTACGCTCAATACTTTTACTTTTACTTTGTCTTGTTCTTTCAAGAAATCTTTCACATCGCGAACGTAAACGTCTGCTACTTCCGAGATATGAACGAGGCCGACTTTGCCGCCCTCCAATTCGACGAATGCTCCAAAATTGGTAATTCCGGTTACAACGCCTTCAACTACACTGCCAACTTCAATGGACATACGTTTTCCATTTCCTCCTTGATATATGTATCATAGATTTTATCCTTATTATACGCTTGCCATTAAAACAGTGTCAAGAAAATCAATTCGTTTTTTTGTATCGCGAGATGAACGGGATCTCTCCTTCTTTGACAAGACCGAGCTCTTCTCGTGCGATCTGCTCGATATGCTGTCTGTCTTGGAGCTGTTCGCACTCTTCCTGCAATCGCTGTTGGACAGCTTTTTCCTCTTCGATACGCTTGAGCACTTCTTCATGTTCGCTGTTTGCCGTATAGATCGTGATAGATTGCGAAACGACCATGATCAACATATAACCGATGATAAGGACGGCTGCGATAGGGAACCCGTACGCACCGAAAAATTTTTTCGCCGTCTGTATATTGTTCTGCATGCCTTTGGACATCTTAAACTGTTTTTTGGCTTTTTTCTGCTTGTGCACGTTTTCACCACCGATCATGTTTGTTACCTTCTTTCTGTTCAACGAAAGATCGGTTTTTCCTGCACGTTTTTTCAGCTTTTCTCACTCGGAGGCGATTTTCGTTTCGGTGTGATGCGTCTTATGAGCCACCGCATTGCCCGCAGACACCACCCGACAGGCAGGCAGAGCATGACGAGGACGCGCCATGCCCATCGAAAGATGCTTCGCACCGTCCGCGCGCACGACAGCCACAGCCGTACGATGCGCTGTCCGACGAGCTGCCGATAGACGAGATAGCCGACGGCGAGTGCCAAAAAGACGTACGAGCGCATATCACCGCCGTTCATGCGAAGCATCAGCACGCATACAAGTACGGCAAGCACGCACCACAGCAGACAATCGAGCACGATCGTGACCGAACGGGTCGTATGCCTTGACATCTGCCATGCGCGATAGCCGTCCGCACCGATGCCGACGAACGCGCCTGCCAGACAGCAGACAGCGAAAACGGTACCTTGTTCTTCCCACCCCATATCGCGTGTGCTTATTTCAAAAAGCGTGTGAACAGACCTTTTTTCTGCGTGTCTTTTTCATCGTAGACGAGCGCGCGGACGAATCCTTCTATCACGACATTGCCTGCTTCGAGGTCGAGCTGTTTGATGTTCATGCCTTCGCCTTGTACGGCAAGGATACCGTCCGTCGTCTCCATGCGGATCTCTTTTTCGTCATAGCTTCCGAGACTGTGTACGCCGTCTACCGACAATGTTTCGCGTTCGGTCAGCGCAAGCCGATGCTGCCAAGTCGTATTTTTTTCCGATGCCATCTTGACTCCCCCTTTGCTTTCCCTACACGATATGCAAAGGGCACGCAGTCTATGCCCGCCGAGCGACGGTCACCGTACAAAGGGGGCACGACTTTTCCACCGCTTCTGTCTATTCCCACCACTTCGTGACGGTCGTGTTCGGATAATAATGTTTCACGATCTCTTCGGCAGTCGAGCCTGTGTTTGCCATATGATATGCGCCCCATTGCGACATCCCTACACCATGGCCGTATCCGCGTCCCGCAAAATGCGCGCCGCGTTCATCGATGGTGATATCATCGAGCATCGTTGACTTGAGTTTCGTCGAGCCGAGCGCGATGCGAAGCTCGGGCGCGCCGAGAGCGAACTTGCCGTTGATGAGCAGTTTTGCCGCGCGGCCGCTCGGACCGTAGCTCGTTACCATGACAGAGTTGACCTTGTCCGTCTCATAGCCGAGCGACTCGACGGCACGTTTCATCTCGTCGTGCGTGAAGGTGACCTCCCACGATCTTACATCGTCGGGCGCGTCTTCATCGGGCGACATGACGGGCTGTATATACGCGAGCGGCCCTTTCGTATAACCGAGACCTTCTTCTGCCGTTGCCGTCTGACCGCCCGCCGAAGCCGAGAACCATGCCATGATGGGCACACCTTCATATGCTATCACCTGTCCGCGCGTCATCTGTACCGCCTGCTTGACAGCATCGTTGACCGACTCCGCCCGATACGCCTGAAATTCGCGGATGTCGGTCGATGCATCGGTATCATGCCCCGCGAGCTTTCCTTCCGCCATCTTCGCCAGCGTATATGTGCGTGCTACGATCGCCTGTGCCTTGAGCGCTTCCTGCGGCCAGTCGTTTTTCATCTCGCCCGCGACGACACCTTCGAGATACTGTTCGAGCCTCATCTGTCTGACGGTATCTTCTTCGTGAAAATAAACGCTGATCTCGGGCTCGCTCATCGCCTCCTCTCCGCACCCTGCGATGAGCATCAGACAACCTATGATAAGACAAACGAGCAGTTTTTTCATCGTATGACCTCCTTTTCGTCCAGTCTGCCCGAATACATCTTTGTTCATACGAAAAAAGAACGATCTCACCGAAGAGGTCGTTCTCTCTGCCTGATGGTATTTAGCGACAGATAGTCGTGCAGATGCTCGAACAAGAGACCAAGAAAGAACCACGCAGGCGCGTAGTCGAGCCGTATCAAGCCGTCTACCGCATAGGCCGCACCGCTGTAATCCCACGGACAGACACCGAGAAAGACGCGCAGAAGATATCCGCACGCATACTCGACAACGAAGATAAAGCCTGCCCAGACGAGACCGCGCGCGAGGACAGGATATGTGC
>JAFPBC010000113.1 GCA_017390595.1 Selenomonadales bacterium
AATCGAGAAATTGGAAGAAAAACAAGCACAGGTAGAAGCTGATCTTGCACGTGCACACGAACTGACGATCAAAGAATGGCATGATCTTTGTGATATCGTTGAAGAGGTAGCACTCAACAACAAACAGAGTGAGCAGTATAAAAAGCTGATGAACTTGCTGCGTGCGAAAAAAGACGAAGGACATCTGCACGATGGTGAAGCAGACAGAGCGAAAAAGCTCTATGAGACGATCTTCACACAGAGCCTTGCTACAATGAAAAAACGCTACGAAAAAGAAAAAACAGCTCGAGAAGAGATCAAAGCAGATATTGATAAAAACTTGGGCAAACTGAAATCGAAAAAACGCAAAAAATAATAAAAAAACTCCTCTGCAGATGTGTGCAGAGGAGTCTTTTTTTGTATTGCAACAAAACGATATACAGCGACAGACGGCGATATAAGTATCATGTGAGGAATGTATATTGTAATATAAAAAACATAGAGCGATCCTCCATGTTTATCTATATATCTTTTAAGAGAACTGCTCCGTTAAGGAGGCAGTTCGGGGATACTCATACATTGCCTGGTAGGTGGTACCAGATCGTTGCTTCGTATGCTGCCATGACGGTCAGCGTGTAGGAGCTGCGTGTTCGTTCGTTTCGTTTAACACGCATTCAACGATGTCTTTTACCTCCTCCATAGTCTCGCAGAGATCGATGAGTTGTAATACTGAGCGTAATAATCCATAATCCTGCATACATTCCTCTCCTGTCTTTTATAGAATGGATCTTACAGTCTTATTATAACAAATGAGTGATTTGACTTATAGTATTATAATGAAAAAAATTATCTTTTTTATATTTCTGATCGAACAAAGATCATAGGCAGATAAGAAAATGTAATGACACAGATAAAAGAGCCTCATCCCAGGGTAGGGTGAGGCTCGATGTATGTAGGGATCTGTATTAGTGGCGCGCGCCGAGCAGGTAGGTGATGAGCTGTTGTGCTGTACGACCGCTTCTGCCGGAGTGCGTCATCTCCCATTTGATGGCTTCTGCACGCAGTTCTTCGCTCGTCATGTCGAGATCGTTGATCTCTGCGAGATGTTCGAGGATTGCAAGATATTCTTTCTGATTCGGTGCTGTGTAGCTGATGGTGATACCGAATCGGTCGGAGAGGGATATCTTTTCGTTGATGGTATCCATGCGGTGGATGTCTTGACCGTCGCCGACTTTATCGTCCCAGCGTTCTTTGATGAGATGACGACGATTCGATGTTGCGTAGATGAGGACGTTCGGCGGAGCGGCTTCGATACCGCCGTCGATAGCCGATTTGAGCGATTTGTATTCGACTTCATGTTCTTCGAACGATAAGTCATCGAGGAAGATGATGAATTTTTTGCTTTGATAACTGCGAAGCTCTGCCATGATACTGCCGAGGTCGGTGAGCTGGTTTTTCGATATTTGTACCATACGCAGACCTGCGCGGAAGTAGCGGTTGATCATTGCTTTTACGGACGAGGATTTGCCTGTACCGCGCGAACCGACCAAGAGGGCATGGTTAGACGGCAGTCCCTGAATGAAGGCCTCTGTATTGGCGATGAGAAGGGCTTTTTGGCGTTCATAGCCGATGATGTTGTCGATGGAGATCGGATCAAAATGCTCGATACCGATGAGACCGACGCCTTTTTGGTAGCGGAATCCGCGATAACGGCTGATCTTACCGCTGCCGTATTGATGATAGAAGGCAAGGAGACGGCAAGAGAGAGCCGCGACAGGATCGTCTGCTTCGAGTGCTTCGGCTGCCGCGTGCGACAGCTGTAAGAACGATTCGGGGAGCGTCGGATTGGATGGCGTGTAGTCTGTAAGGAAGTCATATTCTGTCTGCGGTGTGCCTGCTTTTAAGAGAAAATCGGCAATCAGCGTCATATCATGTTGGAATGCTGCCGCAAGACCGGGTGCAAGGATCGGTGCTGTGCTTTGTTCTAAGGCAGTCGTGACGAGGTTGCTGTCTTGCAATAATTGATAGATGAAGTAATTGCAAAACAGATTGCCGCCGATACCGAATTTTTCGGCTGCTGCGATCAGTTCTGCCGAGAGAGCAGGCGAGAGTACGCCCGGTGCATCGACTTGAGCGGCGATGATGGGATCTGCAAGTAAGTTTCTATAAATTAACAGATTAGCAAGTGTTGGTTGAGTCATACTATATACCTCCAGTTCTCCTTTAAGTATACATTCTGTCCAATATAAAGTAAATTGAAAGTTGCATTTTTGTGAGGCGGAGGCGAGATTATTTTGTTTGAGTGGATATACTATCATCGGAGGTGGCGAATATGAAAAAATCAGACGGCAGAAGCACGCTTGAGGAGATCCTCGTAGAGAAACAGGAATTGATCCGTGATTATCAGACAAGAGCAGAGCATATCGATGATGAGAATGTACATCGTATGCTCAGACATTTTGCCGAAGCAGAAGCTGAACATGCGGTAGCGATCAAGGAAGCGTTGCGTTCGATGTAAGAGAAGAGGGACATCTCGCTGTGAGATGTCCCTTTTTGATAAGCCTTCTTATAGATGATATAAAAGAAAAAAGACCCGAATGGGTCTTTTTTCAAATGTTAGCCTTAAGGGCTATTATTTCAAGTTTTCTGCGAGGATATCAGCAACGTGTTTAACTTTGATGCCTTGAGCCTGTTTGTCAAGACCGCCGCCGATCTGCATCATACATGCCGGGCAAGCTACTGCAACAGTCGTTGCGCCGCTTTCCTGGATGTTTTTGATTTTGTCTTTGAGGATAGGCATGGAGAGTTCAACGTATTTAACACCGAACGCACCGGCCATACCGCAGCATTTATCGCAGTTGTGCATTTCCACGAATTCGTAGCCAGGAGCTGCTTCGAGGAGTTTACGCGGCTGTTCATGAACGCCGAGACCACGACGCATATGGCAGGAATCATGGTAAGTTACTTTTTCGTTGCCTTTAGTCGGGTTGAGGCGACCGAGTTTTTCGTAGTCAGCTGCTACGAAGCTCGTGAATTCACGTACTTTGTGAGCGATTTTTTCTACGCGATCTTTCCATTTCGGATCGTCAGCGAAGAGCTCAACGTACGTTTTGTGCCACGTTTCCGTACAAGTCGGGCAAGTGGAGATGATATAATCCGGTTTAGCTTCTTCGAATGCTTCGATGTTGCGGATAGCAACGTTTTTAGCAGTTTCTCTGTCGCCCATACCGATGATCGGTTTACCACAGCAGCTCTGATCTTCAGGGAATACTACTTCGTAGCCGAGGTCTTGCAATACTTTGATCGCGTTTTCACCCGTGTCAGGGAATACGAAGTCAGTGTTACAACCGCTGAAGAATGCAATGCGTTTTTTCGCATTCGGTTTGTTTTTCTTAACGAGGTTAGCCATGCGGTCACGAAGCGGAGTTTCAGCAACTGCCGGCAAGCTGCGGTCTTTGGAGAGACCGGCGAAGAAGAGCGGCAAGTGACGGATCATTTTACCGGACGTGAACGGTTTCTGTGCGAGCGAAGCTGCACGGAGGAGCGTATGGAATACTTTACGGCTCGAGAGAACGTTTTCGAAGACAGCGCTGACCATGAACGGCAAGCCTTTCTGTTTAACGTTACGAGCGCGGAGTTCGTCGATGAGGTCAGGAATAGCCATTTTACCCGGGCAGATCTCAACGCATTTACGGCAACCGATACAGAGTTCGTTGATTTTTTCGAAGTCGCCCATGCTGTGGAGAAGAGCAGTGAGGATCGCACCTACACCACCTGCGTAGATGTGACCGTATACGTGACCACCTACGAGCGTGTAAACCGGACATACGTTGAGGCAGGATGCGCAACGTACGCAGTGGTATACTTCTTTGAGAACCGGGTCTTTAGCAGCTTCCAAACGACCGTTGTCGAGGAGGATTACGTGGCATACGCGATCTTCTTCAACCCACTGACCGTCTTTTTTGTGGATGATCGGCGTAGCACCGTCAACCATCGTCATATAGCTTGTCATTCTCTGGCCCGTGCCGTTACGCGGCAAGAGACGGAGGATCTTAGCAGCATCTTGCGTGTTGCGGATAAGTTTTTCGTAACCGATAACAACAACGTGAACGCGCGGCATAGTCGTTGCCAAACGAGCGTTACCTTCGTTCGTTACGAGACCGATAGCACCGTTTTCGGCGATACCGAAGTTAGCACCCGTAATACCCATGTCAGCTTCGATGAACTCGCTGCGGAGGTTTTTACGAGCAGTCTGGATCATGTCATAGATGACCGGTTCGATTTTGCGACCGAGTTCTTTGGAGAAGTACTCAGCGCACTGTTCTTTGCTCAAGTGGATAGCCGGCATAACCATGTGGCTCGGTTTGTGACCGGCGATGGAGATGATCCATTCACCCATGTCAGTTTCCATTACATGGTAGCCTTCTTCTTTAAGATATTCATTCAAATGAATTTCTTCAGTAGCCATCGATTTGGATTTGATGATGCGTTTAACGTTGTTCTCTTTACATACTTTGTTCAAGTATTCTTTGAGAGCAGCGCCGTCTTTTGCGCGGTAGAAGTGAGCACCGCGAGCTTTAACGGAAGCTTCGAATTTGTCAGCGATCTCTTCGAGATGCTCAACAACATCAACTTTCATAGCTTTGAAAGAGTTGCGGAGACCGTCAACGTCTTCTACGTTTTCGTATGCTTTCAAACGAGCGACCGGGTACTGTTCAGCGAAGCGAGCAAGCGCGCCGCGGAGTACGGGGTCGTTCAATTTGGTATCGATTTCTTTTCTGATATTGCGATTGTTTTCAGCCATTATGCAGCACCTCCGTTAGTTTCATCGATTGCGATGATGACGAAACGGCCAGGACCATGAACACCGATCGTCAATACGCGTTCGATGTCAGCTGTACGGCTCGGACCAGTAATGAAGCCCATGTGACCGCTTGTGAATACCGGCGAGATAATTTTGAATGCATCTTCAACCGTGTTTACGCCATGGTTTTTGTTAAGGAAAACGATGTGCATTTCCGGAAGCATGCTCGTTACACGTGCTTCGAAGGATTTCGTATCAACGCATACGCTACCCGTTTCTGCAATGTGGAATTCTGCACAGCTGATACCAACATGAGACTGCTCTGCATGTTCAGCGATCTCGAATTTATCCGTGTGGAGAGTTACGCCTTCCAAACCGGAGATCGTTTCGTAGATTTTTGCAACTTCTGCATTTTCTTCATGGCCAACACCGCAAATTTTCGTTGCTTTTTGTTCTGCAATGAGTTCAAGAACTTTTGCCTGAGCTTCTGCCCAGCTGTTCACTTCGTGAATTTCAGCTGCAGCATTCGTAGCATTCTGTTTGAATTCATTCCAGTACTTCGCACTAACTAAGTCCGAAGTAAAGGTAGCTGCCCAATTAGTACATACTTTTTTCATTCTGACACTCCCTCGTATTATGAAATAGTGAGATTATTATACGACATAAAAGCTTTATTCGCCGCGACTGGGAAAATTCCTTCAAGAATTTTTTATAATCCTACAAAAAATTTTTCAAAATCCTACAAAAAATCGTCATTCTTTGATGCGCTCAGCGATCTTGGCTTCTACGAGTTCTTCGATCTGCTGTTCGAGGCGTTCGTTGTAGAGGACCATGAAGTCTTTGAACGCGGCGAGTGCAACAGTCGTGCCGATCGCGCCCATTACCTTAGATATCATTTCGATCACATCGTCACCGCAGTCGGATGCGCGTCCTACACCTTGAAGACAACGCTCGATCGTCTCGGGATTGTTTTGGTACCAGTCATCGAAGATCTGTTCTATCTCTTGTCTCGTCATACCTATCATTTTCGGTTCCTCCCTTTATCCTGTAAGATATGTTATGTATTCTTGATATCGGCGGTAGAATCCTGTAACTTGGTATCATAAATATAAAAAAAGAAGAGGCAGTTTTTGCCTCTTCTTTGTCATATCAGGACAAATTCGTCTACGCTTTGGTTTGGAGCTGTCATTGGTTTTACTTTCTCGTCGGAGTCGATGTCGGCGATGATGACATTGACCGTGCGCGAGGTGCGCGCCGCATCAAAAGCGGCGGCGAATTCTTCTCTCGTCTTTACTTCATGTGCAGTTGCGCCGCACGAGCGAACGAATCCCGCGAAGTCGAAGGCGGGAAGGGTGGTGGCAGAATAGTGCTTGTCAAAGAAAAGCGTCTGCCATTGGCGCACCATGCCGAGGACGTTGTTTTTGAGGATGATGACAGTATAGGGGAGGTTTTCGTGCACGGCTGTCAACAGTTCCATCGCTGTCATCTTGAACCCGCCGTCACCGACGATCACGACGACAGGTCTGTCAGGTTCGGACGATTTTGCGCCGAGTGCGGCGGGGACTGCATATCCCATCGTGCCGAGACCGCCCGAGGTCAGCCAGCGGTCGCCTTGCTGAAGGCGAAGATACTGTGCTGCCCACATCTGATTCTGTCCGACGTCGGCTACCCATGTCGTAGCAGGGCGTTTACCCTTCGAGATGGTCTCCATGATATAGCGAGGAGAGAGACCTTCTTCGATCGGTTCGTTTGTTTGGTTGAGTGTCCACCAGCCTGTTTCTTGTTCGGGGAGACAGACGATTCGTTCGTCGATCGCACGGAGCGATTCGATGATATCTCCGCTGATGGGGATGTGCGTATCGACATTTTTATTCATCTCGGACGGGTCACCGTCGAGGTGTATGATCGTTTTTTTCATTGCGTACATCTCGGTGTTGCTCGTTGTACGGTCACTGAATCGTGTACCGATGGCGAGAAGAACATCGGCTTGTGCGGCCGTCTTGTTCGCGGCTTGCGAGCCGTGCATCCCCGTGAGACCAAGGTTGAGATGGTCGTGCGGGAGGGCATCGAGTCCCATGAGTGTCGTTATGATAGGAAGCTGATGTTTCATCGCGAAGTGACGTACGGCGCTTTGTGCTTTGGCGATCTTGACACCGCCGCCGATCAAGATAGCAGGACGACGTGCCTCGAGAAGCGCATCGATCGCCGCTTGGATGGCGCTGGGGTCGCTCTGCGGATAGTTGGGCGGGAGCGTGTGCGGCAGGGTATCATCGTTATATTCGGTCATGCCGGTAAGGATATCGCGCGGTACGTCGATGAGCACGGGACCGGGGCGACCGCTGCGTGCGATGGCAAAGGCGCGATGCACCGTTTTGGCGAGCTCGGTGATATCGTGCACGAGGAAGTTATGTTTGGTAATAGGCATACTCAGACCTGTGATGTCGATCTCTTGGAACGAGTCGCGGCCGAGAAGCGGTGTCGCTACCTGACCTGTGATGGCAACGACGGGGATGGAGTCAAGATATGCTGTCGCAAGACCTGTAATGAGGTTCGTCGCACCGGGACCGCTCGTCGAGATACAGACACCGACTTTTCCCGAAGAACGCGCATAACCGTCTGCTGCATGGGCGGCGTTTTGTTCGTGAACGGTCAAGATATGATGGATAGGCGCGTTGTAGAGAGCATCGTAGAGCGGCATGATCGCACCGCCCGGATAGCCGAATACCGTCGAGACTTGTTCTTTGATAAGGCAGGCAAGAATGATCTGGCTTCCTGTAAGTTGGCTCATGATGACAGCCCTCCTTTACTTAAGCGACAGGCTCGATCTGTGCATCGACGACATCGAGCATCTTAGCCGACAACAAGCGGAGCAGGTGTTCGCCTTCTCGCGTATCGCAGTCGATATGAGCATTGATCTTCAAACAAGCATTATCGGGCATGACGGACAACTGATTGACCGTATAGCCACGACGATATAACAGACCC
>JAFPBC010000114.1 GCA_017390595.1 Selenomonadales bacterium
TCTTGCACTCATCGGATGCGGAGCGGCCGTCGGCATCTGGGGCGAGCATCATCGCACCGCGCCCGACAAGCTGACCGATATCCAATACGAGACCGTTACCGACTGGATCGACGAATATGCTTCTTATACAAAACGACTCGAGCGCTCGTATCGCCGCACGGCCCATTTCTTAGACCGCGTCGAATCCGATGCCCTGTCTTATCAAGCCGCGCTCTATGAAGTCGACCGCTTGACGGACAAGGCTCTCGTCCTCAAGAACGGCTTTGTCATGCAAAAGGTACCGTCAGACCTTCCGCCCGCGCTTGTGCATCGCATGACGAAAATGACAACGACCGATACGAAAGCGTACGAAGCGTACCTCAGACTCCTCCTCTCCGTTCGCGAAGAACTGGAAAGCGGAGCGAAAACATCGCCGAACCGCATCGTATCGAAGGAAGACAAAAAGAAGCTCAGGCTTCTCATCCTCGACCAACTGCCTGCTTATACCGACACGCACGTGCGTCTTCATGTCTTGAAACGTGACATCGACGACACGTACAGACCGAACCGAAAGTAAAATCATGCCCTCCCTGTTATGGGAGGGCTTTTTTTATTCCGCGAGCGAACGGTGCGCGAGACCGACCGTTACTTCATTGAGATGAAGGACACCGACACCGGCATAGATGGCTACGCAAATATGCTCGTGGTGACGCGCGAGACCGATCTTGCCGCCGATGTGCAGACCCGCCGCACGGCTGGCGATCTGTTCGAGCGCCGAGTGCGTGGCACCCGCGACGGCACCTGCTCCGATATGATCTTCGTTGACGAGACCTTGTCTCTGCGCAGCAACAACGGCACGCTCGATGATCTTCTTCACGATATCGAGATACCCACCGCCAAAATCGACAGCCGCCGCGCGGATACCGAGCGCAGACAATCGCACGCGTTCTGCCTGCTCCTCTTCACGCGAGCGTGTCAGTGCCATCTGCATCGCGGCACGGCCTACATCAATACTCGTATGTTCCATCGTTATCGCCTCACTTCATATCACGCGGACGGCGGTTTTCGTAATAGACGGGACGAAGTCCCCATCTGTCAACGAGCGCCATCGCGTCTTTGATAGACCAGCCGACAGCTTCCGTCTTGTGCGCGTCGGAACCGATGGTGACAAGACTGCCGCCGAGCTCCTCGTAGCGACGGAATATCGTATCGAGCATATATGCCGACTGCGGCGCAACATACAGGCGACGTGTGTTGAGCTCGAGCGCGATCTCACGTTCGACGACGAGATGGAGCACCTCGTCGATATAGTCGCGGAACGCATTGTAATCGATCTCCGTATTGTCATAGCGCGCGTAACGGCTGATATAGTCGATATGACCGAGCGCGTCGATATACGTGTCCGACTTGAGGCAATCGATCATCGACTGAAAATAGCGACCGTACGTGAGTTGTTTCGGTCTTCCGCGATAAAATTCTTCCTGATAGATATCGATGCCGTCTACGATATGGATAGACCCAAGCACATAGTCGAACGGATGCGACTCCGCGATCTTACGATTCGCGTCGGTATATGCCGTCTCCATGCCGATCTCGACACCGAGACGGAGCTTGTCCGAACGGTAGTCGCCGTAACGCGCGAAATAATCATCATAGTCAAAATTGAACATCGTTTTGTCGGGGTAACCGAGATCGACGTGTTCTGTCAGCGTCAAGCCGATGCCGAGCTTATCGGCACACGCAAGCGCTTCTTCCAGCTTCATCTTACTGTCGGTTGATACCTCTGTATGGATATGACTGTCGACCAGCATAATATTCCTCCTACTCTTACAGACGGTAGACGTGCGGTTTGCGGTCTGCCATCACATTGATCTTGCCTTTTGCCGAATCACGAAGCATGAACGGAAGCTCTGCCGTCAAGACAGTCGCCTCGTCGCCTGCCATCGCGAGCGGCAAGCCCCACGGATCGAGCACGACCGAACGACCGCACATCGTCACCTTGCCAGCTGTACCGACCGTATTGGCCGCTACGACGAATATCTGATTCTCGATAGCACGTGCCTTGAGAAGGATATCCCAATGGTCTTGGCGCGGATACGGCCATGCGGCTACGACAAAGAGTACCTCGATACCTTTGAGTGCCGCCATACGCGTAAATTCGGGGAAGCGGATATCGTAGCACGTGATGACCGCCGCGCGACGACCGCCGATATAAAACGTCGGCAAAAGATCGCCGCCGTCGAACAGATGATGTTCGTTCGCGGGCGAGAACAGATGCACCTTGTTATATTCGGCGAGGATAACGCCTTCCGCATCGAAGACGAAGCTCGTATTGTACACGCGGCCGTGAAGCTCATTGGCGATCGAACCGCCCACGAGCGTGATATTGTGACGCATCGCAAGCTCCGCCATCCACGGGCAGAGACGTTCTCTCTGACCTTTGGCAAGCTCTGCCGCCACCTTCGGCACATAGCCCGTATTCCACAACTCGGGCAGTACGACGACATCGGGAGCCTGTTCGCGTACGATGACAGCGACGCCTTCTTCTACGGCACGCATATTCGCTTCGATATCACCTATTTTAACTTCCATTTGCAAAATCGATACTTTCATTTGTTTCAACCCTTTCGATCTTCTTCTCTATCATCTCTTTTGACGAAAAAAGAACCTGTTTTGATACAGGTTCTTTTTCTATCTTTATCTTATTGTATCCTCTATTTATACGTGATTTCTTTAATTTTTTGTTTATCAACGATCATTACGACGAAGAACGTCACCGCACAGACGAGCCACTGCATATAGATCGGATGCGCGAAGATACGCACATCGGGGCATACCTGCCATGCTACGAGCGCGATCATACCGGCAAGCGTCGTATAGAACGGTGTGTTCTTACGGCAAAGGCTCGGCGCGAACATCGTCATAAGGAATACGAGTGTGAATGCCGTCGTAAGGCTGAGACCGATGAGCATCGTTTTCAAGATACCGACTGCGTTGAACGCGAGCCAGAGCGTCATAAGACCGATGCCGAGGATCGCGATACGATTGACACGCGTGTAACCTTTTTCATCGATATTCGGGCGAATGAATCGTTTGAAGATATCCTGCGAGAACAGTGTACCCGCACCGAGGAGGAGCGCACAAGCCGTCGATACATCTGCCGCCCACAGAGCCGCGAGCGTGATGCCCGATACGAACGGATCGAGTGCCATGATCATCTGCGGAAGTGCCATCGTAGCCGAGATCTCGGGGTGCATCGCTTTTGCCGCGATACCCATGATAGCGCAAAGGAAACCGATCGGGAAGATAAGGAGCGCGCCCAAAAGGAAGCCGCGTTTTGCCGTTCTTCCGTCAGCCGCCGCACAAGCTACCTGTACGGGAGCCTGCGCCGAGAGCGCCTGCGTGATCATAACGACGAACCAGCCGATGACCGTTGCCAGACCGAGCGGACCGATCGGATCGAACCAGCCGACGTTCTGCGGAAGTGCCGCCATCATACCGTCGAAACCGCCCGCGTGTTCTACCGTCAGCATCGTCGAGAACAAGATACCGAGATAGATGATGACAACGCTCACGACATTGGCAAGACCTGCCGACCAGAGACCGCCGATCAGCGTCGTACCGATGAATACGAGCGCGCTCATCAGCATACCGCCGTGGAACGTGAACATATCGGGAAGAAGCGTCGAGAGGATCGCGCCGCCCGCTACATATTGAAGCGACGTAACGACGATCTGTATCGTGATCAGACCGATAACGCTGATGATACGTGCTTTTTTATCATAATAACGTTCAAATAATTCAGGGATCGTCGTACATTCCATGCGACGGAATCTGTCGGCCGCCACGAGCGCCATGACGACAGCACCTGCCGCCCATGCCCCGTTGTACCAGCCCGCGCCGATACCGACCTTGAACGCGTTCTCCGCGACCCCGATCGTCGATGCCGCGCCAACGGCGATACCTGTGATATTCGTAGCGACGAGAAGTGTCGTCAGCTTACGTCCCGCAAACAAAAATCCTGTACTTGTGCTTGCTCTTTTTTTCGCATACAAACTAATGCCGAACAAGAAAACGATGTATGCGAGTACAATACCGAATTGAATACTCATATGTTGTTCCTACCCTTCTGCTGCTCTACTGTAATATTCTATCAAAACTACTGTTGATACGTCCGTTCAAACCTACTATACTACCGCCCTTCTTTCTTTATTTACCTTCCATTGTAGTTTTTTTCTTCATATTTGTCAATCCCTCGCGTACATTCGGCAGGAAAATGAAGGCGATGCAAGAACAAAGTAACAAGGATATTTTGTCACCGAAAGAAGGCTATGAACGTGGATACCATCATCAAACAAGCAAGCGAACGAAACGCACAGCTGACAACGTGGAGACGCTTCTTTCATCGTCACGCGGAAGTCGGCTGGACAGAATATATCACGACAGCGACCATCGCCGAAATATTGACAGAGCTCGGCTTCGAGGTCCTCTTGGGCAGGGATATCCTCTCGGCAGACAAGCGTCTCGGTCTGCCCTCTGCCGACACGCTTACCGCGGCGAAAGAACGTGCCCTCGCCTACGGCATCGACGCTCGACTTGTCGAAGCGATGGACGGCGGCTTCACAGGACTGTGTGCCATCATGCGCGGAAGCGAAGAAGGAAAGACCGTCTGCCTGCGATTCGACATCGATGCCAACGACCTGACAGAGTCAACGGACGATGACCACCGCCCGCATCGCGAAGGATTCGCCTCACTGCACGCAGGCTCGATGCACGCTTGCGGTCACGACGGACACATCGCAGTCGGTCTCGGCGTTGCCACCCTCCTTGCCGAACATCGTGCCGATCTCAAAGGCACCGTCCTGCTCCTCTTCCAGAGCGCCGAAGAAGGCGTCCGCGGAGCAAGCGGTATATCCGATACACTCCTTTCGGCCGTCGATGAGCTCTACGGCTTCCATCTCGGCTTCGCGCTCACTGAGACAGGCACGCTCGGTGCAAGCACGACCGATTTCCTCGCAACGACAAAACTCGATGCCGTCTTCACAGGCGCGCCTGCCCACGCGGGCGCACGACCCGACGGCGGAAAAAACGCGCTCCTCGCCGCCGCAACGGCCGCCCTTCAGCTCCATGCACTTCCGCGGCGCGCAGACGGCATCAGCCGCGTCAACGTCGGTACGCTCTATGCAGGCGAAGGCAGAAACACGATCCCCGCCCGCGCAGCGCTCTCGGCAGAGGTCCGCGGAGAAACGACCGCCGTCAACCGCGCTATGACAGACGATGCCAAACGTGTACTCACCGCATCCGCCATGATGCACGACACAGCCGTCGATATCACGACCGTCGGACAGGCCTGTGCCCTTACCTGCGACGAAGCACTTGCCAAACGAGCCTTGGGCATCGCATCGAAGCTCGGCATCTTCTCTGCCGTACACGAGAGCGTCTCCTTCGGCGCGAGCGAAGACTTCACCGTCCTCGCCGAGCAAGTACAGTCTTGCGGCGGTCAGGCCGACTACCTCATCGTCGGCACCGAGCTCGCGGGCGGACACCATACCGACCGCTTCGACTTCGACGAACACGCGCTCGTCCTTGCGACCGCGCTTTTTACCGCACTCGTCCTTGCCGATTAGTACCTGATGCTAAGTTTTTTACGAAGCGGCAAGCATCCTACCGATCGCATCTTATTGTATCCCACCTATCTTTTTGATAAGATAGTATTATCGTTTTTTGATCAAACAGCAGAAAGGAACATCGTTATGTCGACCAGATCGCAAAAGCTCGCCAACGAACTCAGCATTGCCCGCGAAGCAATCAAGCAACAGAAACGCACCTTGCTTTCTCTGCCGAGAGCACTGTTTCAGTTATATCGCTGGAAGCTGGCCTATCGCGTAAAGCCACGATATTTTTTAAGACTCCGTTTATGGGAAGACGCTCGCGCGAAACAAAAATCGCATTTTCTCCACAAGCACAACGTCGATTTCGTCGAATCGATCAACGACCAATCCAAGCTCTATATCCTGCGTGACAAATACGGCTTGCTGAAGCGTATCGGCGACATCGCGGGGCGCGAGTATATCGAGGTCGAAGAGTCTTCGCCCGAAGCGTTTTTCGCGTTTCTTGAAAAGCACGGCAAGCTCATCATCAAGCCGAGAGGTGCCGCGATGGGACGCGGGATCCGCGTGATCGAAAAAGGCATGACCCGCACCGAATGCGACGAGCTCCGAAGTACGCTCATCAAGGAATCCTGCACGCTGGCAGAAGCATTTATCAAACAGCACGCGATGCTCGACCGCGTCTACGACAAAGCCGTCAGCATCATCAAGATACACACGCTCAACATCGACGGCAGCATACAGATCGTCCTTCATCCGTTCATGCAGATCGGCGCGAACGGAAATCAGATCAGCCACGGCGGATTCGGTGTTCTCATCGACCGCGCGAGCGGAAAGTTTATCTGCCAACCGCACATCTATCCCGACCACGCCAAGATACTGCCCGTATTCCAAGACGAGCCTGTCCCGTTCTACCGCGAGGCCGAAGCCCTTGCGATAAAAGCCGCTCGACTCGTCCCCGAGCTGACCTACATCTGCTGGGATATCGCCATCACAGACAACGGCCCCGTTATCATAGAAGGCAACGGCGCTTCGGCGGCATACAGCGAAATGCAGCTGCTCGTATACGGACACACGAACAGAGGCATCAGACCGCTGTACAAAGACATCATGTCGTACTACCGCAACAGACGCTCGCTCACCGAAGAGAAGATCGCGCGCGTCACCGAAACGGTCTTTTATGAACAAAACAAAGACACCGACAACATCGACGTCCTCGTCGTTCTCGGCAGCAGCCGCTGTGAATACCGCGTCAAAGAAGCACTCGCGCACGACCCCGACCGCAAGATCCGATATATCTTGTCGGGCGGCAACCCTTGTCTCTGCCCCGATGCCTCCGCCAACATGACCGAAGCCGAATATATGCGCGCGCATCTGCTCGCGCACGGCGTATCGGACGATAACATCCTGACAGACAACGAATCGACCTGCACCGCGGATAATATCAAGCACATCCTGCCTCTTCTCGCGGACTGCCGCAGCGCGTTATCGCGTCCTGTAAACGTCGGCATCGTAACAGGCGGATTCCATATGAAAAGAGTGTTCGACCAACTTGCCAAACACTCTTTCTCAAACGATATTCGATTCGTTACGATACCCGCTTACGGCGAGCACACGCA
>JAFPBC010000115.1 GCA_017390595.1 Selenomonadales bacterium
ATTTCGATCTCAAATGATTCTATCGTCTCGCCGTCTACGACGGTGAGCATTTGAGCTTGTCCTTCTCGCACTTGACTGCGCGAAGCAATCGGAAGAGCCTCGGGATAAAACGGATTTTTAATATTAGCTGACATCGTACCGTAGATTCCGCATCGCGTATTCTTCGTTATCGTTCCCCATGATTCGGCGCCTTCCCATGTAACACCTATCTTCTCTCCCGGATGACCTATCATCCCATGATGAACGATAGAGACCGATGCAGGCATGATCGAACCTGATGCACATACGACTTCTTCGTTCGTATCACTATCGGTTATCACATGGCCAAGCGCACCGTACCTTCCTGTTGTCGGTTCGCAAAAAGTCAGCGTCCCAATACCAAGTGCCGTATCCCGAACGAATAATCCTATTCGATATGACTGCGTTTCCGCACAAAATACAGGCTGACATGTGACCATTTCTTCTTCACCATCACGTATAATACCAATATTGACAGCTTGTCCAAGTTTCCCGCTATGATGTACCAGATCGGCAACGTCTTTATCATCTGTGATCAACGTATCGTTGACAGTCATGATACGATCTCCGATACGCACCCCCGCATCACGAGCAGGTTCTCTCTCCTCACCGCTTGCATTCGTTACGGTAGAAAAACCGACCACCAACACACCGCTCATCTGCATCGTAACGCCAATAGAATGACCGCCCGCCATAACTTTGAGCGCAGGCCTCTGCTCAACGGCAATTTGTTTTACAGGAATAAAATCAAAAAGCCGCACAACAAGATGCGGCGAAGCTTCTGACCTACTCTCTCCTGATATCCTAGCAACTTCCCGACACTCCTCAGAAAGCGCGATCGTTAGCGGGTAAGGCAATTCCGCTACTGTCCCTCCTTCTTCAAACATCAACACACGCTCGGGCATCGCATAAAGAGAACGCATCTGTGGAGAAATCGAAAAAGCAACAATTAAAAAAGCAACGATAATGCCAATAAAAGGACGCTTCTTTCGCACGCTCATTCCTCCTTTTGCACACTATGCAGATACCTTATCAATGCCCGCAAACAAAATTTTTATACACACATAACAAAAACAGGCTGCCTGATGACAGCCTGTTTTGTTATGCCCTAAAATATTCTTCGATACCTTCATATATCCCGTTTGCTATTCGTTGTCGATACGCCGGATCGGATAATCGCTTAGCTTCTTTCGGATTCGATACGAATCCCATTTCGACAAGCACACTTGGCATTGATGTGTTGCGGATCACATAGAATCCTGCCATCTGTATCCCCTTGTCTTCTGCTTTGGTTCGATACACAAGATTTTTTTGTATCGTTTCGGCCAACTCTTCCGAGCGTTCGCCACCGTAAAAAGTCATAGCGCCATGAAAACTCGGGTCATTGTTCGAATTGGAATGGATACTGACAAAAATATCCCCGTCATTTCGTTCAGCAATATCGACACGTGCTTGAAGCTCCGAGCGCAGTGAGGTCACCTTAGACGCAACCGCTCGGTCTGTGCTTCGCGTCATGATAACAGTCGCACCGGCCTCTTTTAATTGCTTTTCTAAGAGTAATGCAACAGCAAGATTATTATCTTTTTCTACACTTCCATTAGCGATCGCGCCGGGATTATATCCACCATGCCCCGCATCTACAATGACCGTTTTGCCCGAAAGCGATGCACAAAACACCAACGATCCACCAATACCAAA
>JAFPBC010000116.1 GCA_017390595.1 Selenomonadales bacterium
CTGTTTCTCATTACGGTCGGCGATACGGATGAGTCGATAGACAGACTGCTTATCGCGATCCGCGAGATGGCGGACGAGCTGCGTACGGGGGCGGCACTTGACGATATCGCGTGCGATGAGATAGGCCTTCCCGAAGTGGTGACGAGCCCTCGGCAGGCACTCTACGCCGAGCGTGAGAAGATAGACTTCGCCTCCTCGGCAGGACGCGTCGCGGCAGAAGTCGTGACATTTTATCCACCCGGCATCCCTGTGCTTTGTCCGGGCGAGCGTATCACGATGGAGGCGATCGACTATTGTCACCGCCGTATAGACGCGGGATTATTCGTATCGGGACCGATGGACAGAAGCCTTCGGACGATACTGGCAGAGAAGGAGAGAGATTGATGGGAAGATTATATTGCCTTCTTGGCAAAAGCAGCGCGGGCAAGGATACGGTCTTTGCTCGATTGATGGCTGACAAGTCACTCGGCCTCAACTCTGTCGTAACATATACGACCAGACCGCAGCGGAGCGGTGAGACAGACGGGCGTGAATATCATTTCCGCTCGGTAGAGGCGTTTCGCGAGCTGAAAGAGAGCGGCCGCATGATAGAATCGCGTACCTACCATACGGTATTCGGCGATTGGCACTACTTTACGATGGACGACGGGCAGGTCGACTTTGCGGGCGGGGATTATCTCCTCATCGGCACGCTCGAATCGTACGTGGCACTGCGAGACTATTATGGCCAAGACAAGGTCATACCTGTGTATCTGGCTGTTGATGACGAAGAGCGTCTTTTGCGTCTTATTCGTCGCGAAAAGGCGCAAGCGAAGCCGAATTACCGCGAGGTGTGCAGACGATTTCTTGCCGATGAAGAGGACTTCACGGAAGAAAAACTTGCCGAGCTTGGCATCACGCCGCATATGAATATCGACCTTGACGCGTGCGCGGCAGAGATCTCGGAACGGATTCTTCGTGCGCGGCAGAAATAAATTGCACGTTGACAAAAAAAGATTTATAATCAATAAAGGAGCATAGTGCCTTCCGCGTTACGGCAGGAGGGGCATTATGCTGACTTGTGTTATTCAGAAAGGCGGAAAGTGCCGTGGCTATCAAAAAAATAGGCGACCGAGAAGGCCATTATTCGTTCGGACGGTTACGCTCGCTTTCGTTTGGCAAGAGCGGAAAGATGTCGGTACAGGTAGAGGAATCTATCGCGCGCATCGTCGAGCAGGGACAAGAGCTTTGCGAAGCACCGACTTACAGCGGATTAAAATCGTATCGCGAGGTCATTCGTGAGGTCGTCGGTATGTATATTTCTCAAAAATATACGCACTGTGAGCGTACGGAATGGTCGGCATTCGGCAAAAAGAATATTTACGAAGCACTTCGTAAGATGGATAAGATACTCGGCGAGCTGAGCGAAGATATCCGCACGGGCAAAGTCGCGCGTTCGCGTATCACCGAGCGTCAAGACAGACTGTACGAACAGTTGGAGAAGGTATTCAGATGATAAGCTGGTCCTCGATCGTCGGGCAAGAAGATGCTGTCAGTCGTCTGCGGAGACTGGTGCGGGGCGTGCGTATGCCCCATGCGCTGCTCTTTGCAGGGCCCGAGAGCGTAGGCAAGTACCTCACAGCCAAGACGCTTGCCGCCGCGCTACTCTGTGAGTCGGACGATGCGCCGTGCGGTACGTGTCAAGCGTGCAGACTGGCAGAAAATGAGTCGCATCCCGACCTTGTCATCGTAAGACCCGACAAGCAGAATATCAAGATCGGTGAGATCCGCAAGATGCAAAAAGACTTGTCGCTTGCGCCGTATATGGCACAGCGTCGCGTCTGCATCATCGACGAAGCCGACAAGATGCGCGATGAGGCCGCCAACAGTATCCTGAAGACGCTCGAAGAACCTGTCGGCGATGTCGTGTTTATCCTCATCACGGCCAAGCGGTATCAGCTCCTCGACACGATACGCTCGCGTTGTATGCTCGTCGAGTTCGGCGCAGTGCCGCAAAGCGCGCTTGCGCGAGAGCTTGTCAGACGCGGTGCGAGTGAAGAAGAGGCCGACCTTGCGGCACGCCTTGCGGGCGGACGATTCGCGCCTGCCGAAGCGATCCTCTCGGGCGGCGGACAGTCGTCGCGGCAAGCGGCGATAGACTTGTTTTTTTCTGTGCCGACGATGGCAGAAGCCGATATCTGGCAGACGGCAAGCGCGTGGGACGCGTGCGAGCGTGAGGAAGTACTTGCGCGATTGATGAGCCTCAGGCTCCTTGTGCGTGACGCGATGGTATACTCGGCAGACCTCAAAGAAGAGATCATCAACTCTGACTGCCTTGACAGATTCGCCCAAGCGAAAAGCGTATGGTCACAGCGAACACTCAGCCTTTTTATGCATGAATTGGTAAAAAGAGAACGATCGGTCAAGAATAACGGTAATATCAAACTTGTCATAGAAGCCATGCTTCTCGCATGGAGAAGTATGATACAAAGGAGATAACTATGCAATTAGTAGTCGGTGTCCGTTTTAAAGAAGCGGGCAAAATATATTATTTCAATCCGGGCGAGATAGAGCTCGCAAAAGAAGACCATGTCATCGTTGAAACGGCGCGTGGTCTCGAACACGGCCATGTCGTCATCGGCCCGCGCGAAGTAGCGGAAGATAAGATCATCTCTCCGCTCAAAAACGTCGTTCGTAAGGCAACGCCTGCGGACATGAAAAAAGTGGCAGACAATAAACGCCGCGAAAAAGATGCATTCCGCATCTGCGAACAGAAGATCGCGGCACACGAACTGCCGATGAAACTCGTCAACGTCGAATATACGTTCGATGTCAATAAGATCATCTTCTACTTCACGGCAGACGGTCGTATCGACTTCCGCGACCTCGTCAAAGACCTTGCGGCAGTATTCCGCACGCGCATCGAGCTTCGCCAGATCGGCGTACGCGATGAAGCGAAAATGGTCGGCGGTATCGGCTGCTGCGGTCGTGAGCTTTGCTGTGCATCGTTCCTCGGCGACTTCGAGCCGGTGTCTATCCGCATGGCCAAAGACCAGAACCTGTCCCTCAATCCGACGAAGATCTCGGGCATCTGCGGTCGACTCATGTGCTGTCTCAAGTACGAAAACGACTGCTACTCGGAATGCACGAAAAAAGCACAGCCGCCGAAAGTCGGTGCTGTCGTCGTCACGATGAGCGGCGAAGGCAAAGTCCTCTCTATCTCGAAGAACAAACAGACGGCGACGATCCGCTTGTTCGAAGGCGGTAAGACAGTCACCATCGATTGGGAAGACGCGGTGGAAAAAGAAGATGCATGATCTGCTGAATGAGCAGGAAGAAACACTCGAAGATATCAAGATGGACGGTATCCATCTCATCCAGAAGAAAAAAGGATTCCGTTACGGTATGGACGCGATCATCTTGTCGCAGTTCGCACACGTAACGGACAAAACACGTGCCATCGACCTCGGTACGGGGACAGGCATCATCAGCCTTCTCGTAGCGAAACGCGGTGCGCGAAACGTCACGGCACTCGAGCAGAATCCCGTCATGGCAGACCTTGCCGCGCGCAACGTACGCCTCAATAAGATGGAGGACGTGATGAACGTCGTCTGCGGAGATGTCTGTGAAGTAAGAGATGATTTTGCGGCGGAATCGGTCGACCTCGTCGTATCGAACCCGCCGTATCGTGTTGTCGATACGGGCAAGATCGCCGCGCTTGACGATGTCGCCAGAGCACGCCATGAGATCACGGCAAGCCTTGCCGACTTCGTGCGGGCGGCACATTATCTCGTGAAATATCGCGGACGATTCGCCATGATACACCTGCCCGAACGCATGGTCGAGATACTCGGCCTCTTACATGACATGAACCTCGAACCGAAACGGCTCCGTATGGTCTATCCGAACCGAAAGCTTCCGCCGTCGATGTTCATGGTCGAAGCAGTCAAAGGTGCCAGACCCGGGCTCAAAGTCATGCCGCCGCTCATCCTGATGGAAGAAGACGGCACATACAGCGAAGAAATATTGTCGTACCATAATATGACGAAAGAAGAGGAAACGCCATGACGGGAACGCTCTACTTGTGTGCAACCCCCATCGGCAATCTCGAGGATATGACATTCCGTGCCGTTCGTATCCTCCAAGAAGTCGATGTCGTTGCCGCCGAAGATACGCGCCACACACGCAAACTGCTCACTCATTTTGACATCCATACACCGCTCGTCAGCTACCATGAGCATAACAAGCTAGGTCGCGGACCCGAACTCATCGAGCGACTCCTCGCAGGCGAAAGCATTGCCTGTGTCAGCGATGCGGGCATGCCCGGCATCTCCGATCCCGGCAGCCACCTTGCCATGCTTGCCATCGAAGCAGGCATCACCGTAACGCCTGTTCCCGGTGCGAACGCAGGTCTCTCGGCACTCATCGCCTCGGGACTCGATACGACAGAATTCCACTTCATCGGATTCTTGTCGAAACAGAAAAAAAATCGGCTCGAGACGCTCGCGCGCATCAAACCGATACAAGGGACACTTATTTTTTATGAATCGCCGCATCGTCTCAAAGACACCCTCGGCGAACTTCTCGACGTGCTCGGTGACAGAAACATCGTGGCCGCTCGCGAACTGACGAAAAAATTCGAAGAATTCCGTCGCGGTACGATCACAGAACTCATCGCCTACTATAA
>JAFPBC010000117.1 GCA_017390595.1 Selenomonadales bacterium
ATTGACGAACATCTTAAAAATGATACGTACCGTTTCTGCCTCATGCTCGTTAATGATGAACTTTCGTGTGGAAGGATGGATATCAAAACCCAACGGCACATTGCCGCCTGTATAACAGCATTTTAGTGCAGTCTCCTTCATGCCTTTCATAACTTCACGCCCAAGATTACGGCTATAATATTCTGCCATACCTTCTATTATAGATTCCATCATGATGCTTTCAGGCGAATCATCGATATTCTCAAGAACGCTGTAGACCATCACGCCGTTCTTTTTCAACTCTCTCTTATACACCGCCGAATCATATCGGTTGCGGGCAAACCGATCAAGCTTGTGAACAAGAACGATATTAAACTCTCTTTTGTCACTATCGGCTATCATCTGCTGAAAAGAAGGGCGTCGGTCATTCATGGCGCTGCGTGCTTCATCGATGTATGTATTGACGATGACGAATTTTTTCTTTTTGCAGTATTCCTTCATCGCACGTATCTGCGCGTCGATGCTCTCGGTGCGCTGATTGTCGCTGCTGAATCTGGCGTATAATGCTACTTTATTGATTGTGCGGATCATAGACCCTTTTGGCCTCCTTTCCTATGTTCCTGCCAAACGGCAGGGACATTATGCCTCTGCCGTTTGTTCGTTCTTCGCTATCTCCTGTTGAAAAGCTTGTAGTCTCCAATGCGAACGAATAGATGGTGTCAATGGATGCAAGCCTACTCTGTCGCCATCCGTGATGAAGTAAAGCTTGCTTTCGTGTTCCTTGATGAGCTTCATTACCTCATCGACTCTCTTCTCGATGCGTTTGTTGGTGCTGACACCTTTGCCCCAGGCGAGAATGGTCACGTCACATTCTTCTGCCGCCTTTTTGATATACGCATCGTTCTCTGTACCGTTGAGCTCTTCATCCGAGTTCCAACGGAAATTCAGTTTCGTTGTCAACTTGGAGAACAGGTTGATGATCATAACACCGCCATACCTCTCCAATCGCGCGATATTGTTCACCACGAGTGCCGTTGTGGTATCGGTCACGATATTATCCGACAAGCAAGGATTCAGCATCAGCACTGCCGCCATCGGCTTGTCCTTGCTCCAGACACGTTTCCACATATAGCGGTGTGTGCGATCCTCGTTAAAGACTGCCTCACACTTTATCGTATCTTTTTCAGTTATCATCGTTATCCTCCTCCGCTTCAAAACGAACGCCTGTAAAATGCTCACATCTCAAAACGATCTCATAGTTGTCATACTTTTGCCTGACGGAAGTGATCGCATCGCTGTTGTTATCGGCTTCTACCTCCACGATATCTTCCAAAGTTTCTGTTATACGCACCTTAAATTTGCGCTTGGTCTTTTTCAGCCACAGACGATACCGCTCATCAGCAGGAATCGCCACCACAATGCCATACTCCGCACTGATGATGTAAACGGCAATGCAGTAAGGCACTTCTGCACCGATGATCTCATCCACGAACTCAGGCTCGATGATGTCATCGGTGTTGTACCATTTCGTCAGCTCCTGCAGCGAATCGTCCTTGGAAAGATAGAGTGCATAGCCGCCCTTCTCCTCGATATTTCTGTCACTGCCGTAGACATTGTCGAATATCGTAAGGTAGTCACGCAGAGCAGTGATGACTGCCTGATCTGTTATGGGAAATCTGTCAAGGTCTGCCGCACTTCCGATCTTGAATGCCATCGTTATCCCTCCTTAATATACGTAAAATCTTGCTACCATCGTCTTGGCAACATCGTCTTCCGTAAGTTCTTCGATCTGTGCAAACTGCTCTTGATATTGTGCCAACAACTCATCCGAGAGTGAAGCAAGGTCGCCTTCGCCGTCCTGCCCTGTGACATAGAACGTACCGCAGATGATGTCGCTGCCGAATCGTCTGTTGGGCTCAAGGTTGATAAGTTTGGCTTCCTCGTTACAAAGGATGCATGCTTCGTCATCGATCTCGATGATCTCGATAAGTCCCACATAGTCAGCCTCTGCCGATACTGCTTCCTGCAATGCTCTGAGACTATTGTCCAGATACGCGATCTCGGGCGCTTTTTTCGGTTCCACTTTCAATACTCTGATTCTGTTTTCTCTCATATGTAGTTCCCCCTAAAAAAATAGATACCCGATAGCAGCTTTTGCCACTATCGGGTTCTAAATAATAATATATATTTATGGAAACTACATTTGCGGTTTAATCAAGTGGAAGCATACTTCTATCAGGATCGGCAAGCAGCATCTCAAGAGCCGCCCGCTCCGTGAACAGTCTTCCCCCAATTCTTTTTACGGGTAAATATTTCTGTACAAAGATTCGTATTTTCTTCTTACTGGCCGGTATATATTCGTTTTGAATATCAGATATAGTCAGATACCTTCTGTTTAACTTTTGTTCTATCGGATTCTACCTCCCGTTCGTTTCTTATTC
>JAFPBC010000118.1 GCA_017390595.1 Selenomonadales bacterium
TAACCCAAAATCAAAACCTGTTCACGTTCGCTTGGATAATGAAGCAGATGAAATTTTAAGAGCGTATTGCGAACAAGAAAATGTTCCAAAAACGGAAGCGATAAGAAGAGGTATAAAAAAATTAAAGGACGACATAAAAAAATAGAGTGTTGCCTCGCCCCCACAGCTAAACAACACTCTATTCCCGCACCAACCAAAGGTTGATAAATATTATTATATCACCTTTGGTTGGAATATTCAATGAGGTGATTTACAATGCAAAGCATTGCCAATTTAACGCTTGACAGCAGAGAGGTAGCGACGATGGTCGAGAAACGGCATGACCATCTGATACGTGATATCGCGAAGTATGCCGAACATTTGACTGCCCCCAATTTTGGGGCGAGTGATTTCTTCCGAAATTCGTCTTATAAAGATTCATCGGGCAAAGTTAACAAATGCTTTCTCCTTACTCGCAAAGGGTGCGAATTTGTCGCAAACAAGATGACCGGTAAAAAGGGCATTCTCTTTACCGCCAACTACATCAACCGTTTCCACGAGATGGAGAAAGAGCTGATGAAGAATCAGGCGGCGAAGAAAGAAAACAAGCCGAATTATAATGACACAGACTATTACAAGATATCGAAAGAGCTTACCACGTGCATACAAGATGCTGTGAAATGCGACGAAGAAGCGTCCGCCTGTCTCGATGCCATCGTCGGCATCGTGCCATTGAAGGACATCGCTCCGATTCGGTGTCTGGTGCAGGAGTACGGCAGACTGATTCATCGTTCTGCAGACAGCGAAAATCAAGCCATCAACGAATGCGGCAAAGACAACTATGAACGGTATCGCATTAAATGCAGAGAGATCAGAGATTTTTGCACGAAAAACGCAGAGACATTTAAAAAAGAAGTACGACCATAAAAAAAGATCCCTCCATTACGGAGGGATTTTTCTTATCATGACCTTATACATTTTTTCGTACGCCTTCTCGATTCGTCGATTGACGCTTCGTTCTGACATATTCATATGTTGTGCGATCTTGACGATGCTCCAGTCTTTGCCGAATTTCAGCATGATGATCTCCTGTTCTTCGGGCAGAAGATTGCTTTCGTCGATGATATCGTCAAACTCTGTTCGGATGGCTCCTGACAGGCAAGCTCGTGTTGTTTTTCTGTGGTATTGCATTCATTTCCTCCCCTGATGTGCGTAAAGATACACGCAAGGTTGAACGCGATGCTTGCCGCCAGAAGAAGCACCAAGAAAAAGCAATGCCGTTTCAACCTGCGTATTTCGATCGTTGACATGACTATGTACATTTTCATATTGGCTACCCGCTTATCTGTCATTTTGCCCTCCTTTTGTTACCGACATAAATATCGGGAACATTAAAATTTCATTTTTACACCGACAGCCGTACTGTTATCGTCTCGATACACCCAGCCACCGACCGCATCCGACTTGCCGATGGGGAAGTCTACCGTGTATGCCATGCCATCTTCGCCGTATCCGACACCGACTGCCCATCGCTTCGTATCGTCCCGCGCGGGAACATTCACGTCCAATGTCACTTTGCTCGTCTGGTCTAGTGTCAGCTTGTTCTCATCGAACACATACTGCTCGTCATCCGCTTTCGTGAATGTCTGCTCCTCGCCGTTCACGCGTACAACAAAGTCGGTCTTGCCGATGTCCGCTTGCA